>JBEGUX010000324.1:0-7165 GCA_041178685.1 Bacteroidota bacterium | reverse complement strand
CGGCAATCATATTTGGGCTATAATTTCCATTCTTTTCACTTAGTCGTACTTCTACGTTGAATGTGCGGTTAAGTCGATTAATTGCTTTGCCCGCATAATCCAATTTGCTTTCAAATTCTTTATTAAGGTCAGGAAAAGTAACTAGCACTTTATTGCCTGATTTAATGGTAGATAAATATGATTCTGCAACTTCACCTACTACTTTCATCGCCTTCATATTTACAATGCGGAAGACTGGTATTCCGGGCGCAACGCTTTGTCCTGTTTTAATATTTACCTGGTCAATAGTGCCATTAATCGGAGATTTAATTCTTGTCATACTCAATTGCTCACGTACGGAAGCGACTCGTTTTTCCAGCGCCTCTTTATTGGTTTTAGCCTGCAAGTATTGCATCTCACTGCCAATACGCTGCTGCCATAAATTTTTCTGACGCTCAAAAACCTGTGTAGCTAATTCGAGCTGAGATAGTGCTTCGTCGTATCCCTGGCGAATTATTCTATCGTCAATCGTAGCGAGGAGCTGTCCTTTGGTGACTGATGCGCCGGCCTTGACTAAAACTGACGTTACGTTTCCCATCGTTTCAGGGCTGATGGTAACATCTTCATCGCCTTCTACACGTGCTTGAATTTCTACGTAATGATTAAATTCAATAGGATTTATTTCAGTAATGGCTACTAATTTCCCTTTTGCAGATTTTTTTGACGTGTCACTCGCGGCAATCTCTGCTTCAAGCTTTGCAATTTTTTCACGTAGCTCGGATTGTTGTTTTTTTAGATCAGCTAACTCAGCTGATTTATTGCTTCCTGATTGGTTTTCACCACATGCATAAAACAAGGTGATTAACAACACTAGATTTCTTATGGATTGCATATATATTGTGAGATTTTAGATTAGTAGTTTATATTTCCCATCGCCACTTCAAAGTCGATCTTGGCTATAATGGCTTCGTAGATGGCATTATAATAATTGGTTTGTGCTTCACGTAAGGAAGTTTCTGCATCCAATACTTCTAAATTAGATCCGACTCCCTGGTCGTATTTCAGTTTGGATGTTCGGACGACATCTTTGGCTAGATTTAAATTTTGCTCTTGCAAATCCAGACTCCGCAGTGCATCCTCCATGGAAAGTTTGCTGTTTTCAATTTGCATAGTAGCTGCATTTTCGAAATTACTCAGCTCATTACGGATTTTCTCTAAACCATATTCACTTTGTCTGATCTTTGCCTGTTTCTGTAGTCCATCGAAAATGGGAATGTTCAGCGTAGCACCGACAATTCCGGTCGGATACCAGCGGCGGCTGGGATCAAAAATATTGAAGGCATTACGTTGCGCTGTCGAGCTTACATTGGCAAACGCCACCAAGGAAGGGAAGTAACCCACTTTGTAGCGCTTAATGTTGTATTCCTGTAAGCGCACTTGAGTTTGAAGTATATTGTATTCAATACGTTTGGTAACATCAGCACGTTGTCCCTCAATGGATAAGTTTTTCACTTTATTGATGTCCAATGAATCAGTTAATTCGATAGGTTGTTGAACCGACATTCCCATTTGGAACTTTAATAGATTTTCGGTCATCATTTCAAAATTCTCTACACGTTCCTTCTCGCTAATCATATTGTTATAAGCGAGGTTGATTCGGTCGAGATCAATTTTTTCTACGAAACCATTAGTATAAAGCGCTTTGGTGTCTTTCTTTAATTTGAAAATACGTGCAACATTGGCGTCAATTACTTTTTTTCGTTCGCGCATTAATAGTAGAGCATAATAAGCCTTATAAACGTTAGCGGCTGTCTCAATGCGAGTTCGCGTAACATTTTTATCGGCTAACTCACGAATTGTTTTTGTAGCTTTTAATCCTATAAGATAGGAGGGATCAAATAGAAGTTGAGATGCAGTGATACCTGCATTGGCTTGCCATTGAGTTCCGAATTTAACCGGAATAAATGAGCCGGGTTCTGCACCAAAAAATTCTCCCGGAACAAGATTGGTTGGAATCTCAAAAAAATCTTTGACATCCAATGAGCCATTGACTTGTGGAAGGCCTATTCCTATAATTTCATTAACCTGTGCTGCAGAAATTTTAGCATCAAGCTTTGCATTGCGTACATCTTTATGATGCTCGAGTGCATAGTCAATTGCTTCTTTAGCGGAAAATCGTAGTGTGGTATCCTGCGTTTGTCCGTATGTTGAAATGGACAACAGCAATAGATATCCAGCCAGAAATCGTAGCGCCTTTTGTGAACTAATGATGGATTTCATTCCTTTTCTTTTACCTGTTTGTATTTTGAAATTAGTTTATAGCCTTTTAGTGTTACAATGCCATGCAGGAAATGATCCAGCATGGCAATTTGTACTTCTGTGATATTGAATTTATCGGGTGGAAATGCAAGTGCATTATAGCCCAACTCAACTTCTTCAATACGCAAGCGAGCCATAATTTTTATATTTAATTCTTTTCGATAAAGCTCTTGTTTTATTCCTCGTTTTAGGTTCTCCTCCACATAATCCGTCATGGTGGCCATTTTAAATTCACGGAAGATTTCCCAACTCTTGGGATAATATTTTTGCATGTCGTAGAAAACGGCCGGACTGATCCTGTTCATCATTTGCGAAACAGACTTCATGGCAAGTAAAATTTCTTCGATGGCATCCTTCGATTGTTTACGGATGCGCTGCATTTCCTGATCATGTGCACCAATTTCCTGTGCAGTTATTTCATTGATCAGTGCGTTCTTTTCTTTATAGTATTGGTAGATGGTTTTTTTGGAAATTCCCAGTTGCGATGCAATGTCATCCATGGTAATACTCTTCAAACCGTGGCGAAAAAAGAGTTCCCTGGCACCTAAAACAATTCGTTCCTGTTGGGCGGTCATTTTGATGTATATCCGAAAATGGGCGACAAAACTAAGGAAACTATTTTCAGTTCCAAAGTTTCCATGCCCCTATTTTATCTCCATAATTGGGAAATTTAACTTTCTAAAGTCTTGTTAGTGCCTTTTTGGAGATAAAATCCATTTTTGGATACCTTATATAAGTGCTTTCGCTTTTGTACCTTTGCGCCTTATTTAGGATCAGAATGCATCCCTTATCCGCAGTTTCTCCGGTTGATGGTCGTTACCAGCAACAAACTCAAGAATTGTCTGCTTATTTTTCTGAAGCAGCACTGATCCGCTATCGTTTGCTCGTTGAGGTTGAATATTTGATTTCCCTCTGCGAATGGCCGCTACCCGGATTGCCTCCTTTTGAGAAAAATGAGTTGTACGCTCTGCGTGATTTGTACAATAATTTCAAGCCGGAAGATGCTCAAGAAGTTAAAGACAAGGAGAAAGTCACTAACCATGATGTAAAAGCACTGGAATATTTCTTAAAGGATAGGATCCAGGGTACTTCACTTGAGTCGTTGAAGGAGTTTATTCATTTTGGCTTAACTTCACAAGACATTAATAATACTGCGTTTCCGCTCTCCATTAAAGAAGCTATGGAACGTGTTTATGTTCCGCTTATACATCAGGTAGTTGACCGTCTTTCGGAATTATCTTCGGAATGGGATGAAATCCCAATGCTATCTCGCACGCATGGTCAACCTGCTTCTCCGACACGTCTCGGAAAAGAATTACGTGTCTTCGTGGAACGCTTGAATAATCAACTTGCGTTACTCGCTCAAATTCCATTTTCCGCCAAGTTTGGCGGTGCTACCGGAAATTTTAATGCGCATATTGTTGCTTATCCTGAAATTGATTGGAAGAATTTCGCTGATCGTTTTGTAGATGATCAACTTGGACTATCTCGTTTGCAAGTCACGACTCAGATTGAACACTACGATAACTTGTGTGCTCTTTTTGATGCATTGAAGCGTATTAATAATGTTCTCATCGATCTTAATCGCGATTGCTGGACATATATCTCTATGGATTATTTTAAACAGCAAATTAAAGAGGGCGAAATTGGTTCATCGGCCATGCCACACAAAGTAAATCCTATTGACTTCGAAAATTCAGAAGGAAATTTAGGTATGGCGAATGCCGTTTTTGAACATCTCTCTGCGAAATTGCCCATCAGTCGTTTGCAGCGCGATTTAACGGACTCTACAGTGTTGCGTAATGTGGGTGTTCCTTTTGCTCATACTTTAATTGCTTTCAAATCATTGCTTCGCGGACTAAATAAATTACTAGTTAATCGGGATGCTATCAAAGCTGATCTTGATAGCAATTGGTCGGTTGTTGCTGAAGCTATCCAAACAATACTGCGCAGGGAAGGTGTTCCGAATCCGTATGAGCAATTGAAGGCACTTACTCGTACCCACAATTCTATTGATCAGGTAGCTATTCATGACTTTATTGATGGACTTGATGTTTCAGAAGCATTGAAACATCGTTTGAAAGCTATTACGCCATTTAACTACACCGGAATTTGATACATGAAGGTCACCGGATTCACCTTCATTCGAAATGCTGTTCGATTGGATTATCCGATTGTTGAAGCCATTACTTCAATTCTTCCCTTATGCGATGAATTTGTGGTGATGGTTGGTAACTCGGATGATGGCACACGGGAGCTTATTGCTTCGATTTCATCCGATAAAATTCGAATTTACGATAGTGTTTGGGACGATTCTTTACGTTCCGGTGGAAGAGTGCTTGCTGTTGAAACGGATAAAGCATTCGCAAAAATATCTAGCGATACCACGTGGGCTTTTTATATTCAAGGTGATGAGGTGCTTCATGAGCAATATCATCAAGTATTGCGCGAGTCAATGATTCAATACAAGGATCGTACATATGTTGAAGGTCTTCTTTTGAAGTACTTGCATTTCTACGGCTCTTATGATTTTGTTGGAGATTCAACGCGCTGGTACCGTAATGAAGTACGTATAGTACGTTATGACAAAGGCGTGTCATCCTTTCGTGATGCTCAGGGCTTTAGGAAAAATGGTCGTCCATTGCATGTGAAGCCGGTTGCAGCGACTATGTATCATTACGGCTGGGTGAAACCACCTGAAAAGCAGCAGGAGAAGCAACGGCAGTTTCATCGCCTGTGGCATAGTGATGAACGTGTTAAAGAGATGGTAGGCGAGGCAAACAAGTTTGATTATTCAACGATTGATTCTTTGGCGCGGTTTACAGCAACTCATCCCGCAGTAATGCTTCCTCGGATTCAACGAATAAATTGGACGTTTGATTTTGATCCTACTCGTAAGAAGCTTAGTGTGAAATCAAGATTCAAAATGTTGGTAGAGCACTACACCGGCTGGCGCATCGGTGAGTATAAAAACTACAAAGTGGTTTGAAACGCTAAAACGGAAAATTGGAGTTGTACTAATCGTCGGTAACTTATTCACTCCAGCCACTGGTGAGTACCTCTGCAAGATGCATTACTTTTATAGGCTTTCCCTGTTTTTTCAAGTAGCCATTCATGTGCATCAGGCAAGAGAGATCAGTCGAAATGATATAATCCGCTTGTGTTGCTTCAGCATTGATGATTTTTTGTTCTGCCATGCCAACAGCAATGGGTTCGTACTTCACCGAAAATGTACCGCCAAATCCACAACACGTTTCGTTATCATTCATTTCAACCAATTCTAATCCTTTTACATTTGAAAGCAAGGTTCTTGGTTCTTTTTTTATTCCAATTTCCCGCAATCCGCTGCACGAATCGTGGTAGGTAGCTTTTCCTTCCAGTGTTGCACCCAGATCTGTAATCTTCAATACGTTTACCAGGAAATCGCTGAGCTCATACATATTACGTTGTATGGACTTGTACTGATTGTGTAACGTACTGTTGTGAAATAATTCCCCATAGTAGTTTTTCACCATTCCGGCACAAGAAGCAGAAGGAGAAATAATGTATCGATCATTCGGAAAATCCTTGATGAATTTCTCTCCCACCTCTTTACACTGATCCCAATAACCGGCATTGAAGGCTGGCTGTCCACAACACGTTTGATTAGGGTTGTAATGAACTTTGCATCCGGCTTTTTCAAGGATGCGAATCGTATTCCATGCTGTGGATGGGTAAAGCTGGTCTACGAAACAAGGTATGAAGAGATCGACGATCATGTGTGCTAATTGTAATCAGGTTCAGTCGGCAGCCGGCATTATCTGTCGCTGTTTTCCTACGCGAAGTAACAAAATGAATCCCACAATGAAAAAAGCGGTGATTATTATGATGCTGTTGCGCATGCTGCCGGTAAGTTCGTTAATGTATCCGAAAATAAATGTACCTATTACAATTCCAACTTTTTCACTCACATCAAAAAAGCTGAAATAGGAGGCATGGTCGGAAGTTTTTGGTAATAGCTTTGAATAGGTAGAGCGAGAAAGTGATTGAATTCCTCCCATCACTAACCCTACGCCGGCGGCAAGACCAATGAACATATTTTGCTCATTTACACCGAATCGTTTATCGCAAAACCACGCGCCAATACAAATTAATATCCAGATCATAATCGCCAGGGAAATGGCTTTGATGTTGCCCCAGCGGGAAGATAGAAAGGAGAAGAGGTATGCACCGCCAATGGCTACAAATTGAATGATTAATATTATTGCGATCAGAATGGAAGAGTCTAGATGTAATTCGCCATCGCCAAACAATGTGGCTACATACATCACTGTTTGAACTCCCATATTGTAAAAGAAGTAAGCCATTAAGAAGTTTCGCAATCGATCTGTGTGTTTTAATTGGTTCCACACGCTGCGCAATTCTTTGTAACCATTCAACAGATAACTGCCTGAAGTCGGTTTTCGGTGTTCCTCTTTGCGAAGATGATAGAAGGTGATTTGTGCAAATCCAAACCACCATAATCCAACTAATACAAACGCTAGACGGATAGCGGTACCTTTCTCGATATTTCCGTACCATTCGGGGAAGAGTATCATGGTCAACGAAAAAATAAGGAGTATGGAACTGCCAATATAACCGAGTGCAAATCCTTTTGCGCTCACTTTGTCCTGCTCTTCCGGTGGTGCAATCTCAGGAAGAAAGGCGTTGTAGAAAACGATGCTTCCCGAGAAGCCAATTGCAGCCAGCATCGAACCAACTATGCCAATCCACAAGGTGTCCACTGAGGAGAAAAAGTAGAGCGAAGCGCAGGCAACGGATCCAAGTGTGCAAAAGAAATACATAAAGGATCTTTTGTTACCGGAATAATCTGCAATAGAGGATAGCA
>JBEGUX010000323.1:0-10916 GCA_041178685.1 Bacteroidota bacterium | reverse complement strand
GGTCATGAAGAGGCTTCCGGTACTAAATACGTTCCTAAGCACCTCTTCGAAGAATGGGCGAAAAAGGATCCGGTCAACAATTTTGAGAATTTCTTATTGGCTGAAAAGGTTATCGATGAAGCTTATATTGCACAGATTCGCAGGGAAATAAAGCAAGATATCGAGAAAAATCTTGAAGTAGCATTTGCTGAAGAAAGTCCGGCTCCGGATACCGACCTTGAGCTGCTCGACATGTACGACCGGCGGCCTGTTCCTGTGATTTCTCCAGCCGGAACTTCCTCCGACAAGCGCTTAGTGGATGCTGTCTCCGACGGCTTACGGGAGTCTATGCGCAAGTTTGATAACCTTGTCCTCATGGGACAAGATATCGCCGATTACGGTGGTGTTTTTAAAGTGACCGAGGGCTTCATGGAAGAGTTCGGTAAGCCTCGCGTACGCAATACACCGTTGTGCGAATCAGCCATTATTGGTACAGCACAAGGTTTGGCAATTAATGGAATGAAGGCCGTCGTGGAGATGCAGTTTGCCGATTTCGTCACCTGTGGATTCAATCAGATCGTCAATAACCTGGCGAAGACCCACTACCGTTGGGGACAAAATGTGGATGTGGTTGTCCGTATGCCAACCGGCGCCGGTGTAAATGCCGGACCGTTCCACTCACAATCGAACGAGGCCTGGTTCTTCCATACTCCCGGCCTGAAAGTCGTTTATCCATCCTTTCCTGCCGATGCAAAAGGACTTTTAATTGCTTCTATTGAAGATCCTAATCCGGTACTTTATTTTGAACATAAGGCGCTTTATCGTAGCATTTCAGGACCTGTTCCGGACGGTTACTATACATTGGAAATCGGAAAGGCAGCGCGAATTGCAGTGGGTAGCCAAGTATCCGTCATCACTTACGGACTCGGTGTGCACTGGATGCTGGATTGGATGAAATCTAATCCGGAAGTCAGCGTCGACCTGATCGACTTGCGTTCGTTGTTACCGTGGGATAAAGAAATGGTTCGAGAATCGGTTCGTAAGACCGGACGTGCTTTACTACTCCACGAAGACACGCTCACCGGTGGAATTGGCGGTGAGATAGCCTCGTTCATTAGCGAAGATTGTTTCGAGTGGTTGGATGCGCCGGTTATACGCTGTGCTAGTCTTGATACGCCTGTGCCAATGAACCTGGAATTGGAAAATAATTTCCTTGCTAAAAACCGGTTGAATGAGGCACTTACGAAACTGATTAAGTTTTAGTGTCTTTACCTCAGATTATTATTTCTCAGTAATTCAGTTAGCCGCTCAAAGGATTCGTGGTTTTTGGGTAGCCCGGCCGACTGCTTTACCAGATAACGTTCTTTTGTCGTCAGGTGAAAGCTCAGCGAAATTTCCTGCTCTTTTGTCGGTAGTTCAAATAGTACGTGGTCAAAAGGAACATTCAGCCAGCTCTTAGCATATTCAAAGGTTTCATCCTGGTTGAAGTCTTGCACTGTCAGCAGGTTCTTGTAAATATTTCCCAATGGCGTTGCCACGCTTTCCAGGAATGATGATGATCCATTGTTTTCGATCGGGCGTTCTTTATGAGAGTCACGGATATCCACAAAGATGACGCCGGACGTATTCTTTTCTATCCAATCGCGGAAAACATGCAAGAAGCGAAGTGAGCTTTTCAAACCCGTAACATCCCGTATGCCGGCATCCATCACTTTTACCGCTGGTTCAGTGGGCAGTGTAACTGCAGGAAGAATATAAGGGAAGGTGGCGTTCATACGGAGAAGCGTTAAAAAACGAACGCTGTCTGCTTGCTGATCTTTTAATAATGTTCTAAACTCTACTGCATCGATGGTTTCATAGTAATTAAAAGCAGAATCATTTTCGTGTGCCATCATGTAACGAATGGGCAACGGTGATACCAGCAATCGCCGACCGTCATTCACGATGGTAGGTGTT
Organism: Bacteroidota bacterium; assembly: GCA_041178685.1. Classification (GTDB taxonomy): domain Bacteria; phylum Bacteroidota; class Bacteroidia; order AKYH767-A; family 2013-40CM-41-45; genus Pollutiaquabacter. The sequence continues at coordinate 8,981 of JBEGUX010000323.1, read as the reverse complement.
AAAAGGATCATCGGAATTTGTGCAGTACGTTCTGCCGCCGCATAATCGGACAAACGTTTTCCATCAAGAACATGAATTGTATTTTCACTCAACTGCTTCTCAAATGCATAAGCCCGGTCCTTGGTATGATTAGTGTTTCCAACTTTGAAACGCTGTAAATTGAAAAACAAGTCACTTACCGTAATACTGAAAGTAATAGGATTCAATAAATCCTGACCGATATTTTTCAGGTGATCAAACGATTGGGGATTGATGTTATTACCTTGCTTTTTTTGCAAATACAATTCACGGTAATAGGATGCTCCCATCATACCTCCGGATGCGCCGCTGATGAGCTGACTGCTTTCAAAAAATCGATTTCCCGTCAGACTATCACTCAACTGAATCACACGATAGGACCAAATAGAAGCACGCAATCCGCCGCCCGAACAGTTGATGAAAACCATTTTTGGTGGTAAGCTATCACTGAACTTGCTGCGCCATGCGTTTAGAACAGCAATCGTACTGTCGTAGTCAGCTTGCACGGCTTCCGGATTGTCCATGTTTTTTAACGCATCCAGGTTGTAATCTGCTTTGCCGGATTCGTATTCCACACCATAGGCTTTGTTTTCAGAGTAGAAAATCCCAAAGCCCGATAAGAAATTCAAAAAAAGAAATAGTAAGATAAAAACGGATGTAGCCCAGGCTTTGAGCCAGAAACGAAACGCACTGCTCAGCATGATTAGCATGGAGAAAATTAACATCACGCTGGCTGCAGCCGGGATTTTAAACACAGCAAATTCCTTGAAAAGCCCCATTATAATAAAAAGAGTAAACACAATCAATTCGATGATGGCCGCATTCAAATGATTTTGTCTGAAAACAGACTCCAGCATTTCCCGGCTATAATGAGCGGTTCTTCTAACGAGTTTGATTTTTAATGGACTTGTTAGATAGGTATCGACTCGCCATGCTTTTACTTGCGTATAGCGCTTCTTTTTTCGATGAACAGGATGCTTGGCGTGACTTTCATCCATGTGTTCCGCCAACGGCGCATTAGGATCCGTATCGGACGCAGCAACACCAAACATAAGAATGATATCCTTGTTGGTTTGGAAAAAATAAGTAAGCGTTATCAGAATCACTAATACAACACCTGACAAAAATCCCGATAACTCCAGCAACACATTCCATCCGCTCTGATATTCTGTCTCCTGTTGAAAATTCACCAGATTGATACAATACACCAGCAGAAAAAGAAGCGGCAGGATAAAATTGTTGATCGTATATTTTAAAAATGGACGAGATAGTGTGGCCAGAAATGGAAATCTATATCCATTGATGATGTAACTGGAAATGTTGTACACCATGATAAAAGCACCGGTGGTGATTCCCATGATGAAGAAGGACAAGACACCAACTTTTCCCATATATTCCGGATCCAGAAAAAGGAAAGGAATGCCAAAGGTTTCTGACATTGAATTGGTGACCCATCCAAATAATACCAGCCAGTATAGAAGCAGAATCTGATTTTTCTTGAAGAGCACTACAACCAACTGGATCGGGAAAGAGTAGATCAGTCGGAGGAAGGCTTTTTTTGAAAACCAGGATTCTTTCATGACTTGTATAGCGGATTATTCAGGTAAGATAAGGTAAGCTATTATCTTCAGCACTGCGAAGATAATAGCCCTATATCTTACTCTTTACAATCTCCAATATTGTTTTTTCTTCTGCGATAGCCTTATCATAAAGTGCTTCTGCTTTTGCAATGATATCAGCTGCAAAAGATTTGTCGGTCAGACCGCCAGCGTTGATTCGTACATTGAGGTAAGCACCGAGAACTGCTGAACGAGCGCACAACGCACCAACACCTGCATCTGTTACTGAATTCGGATTGCCAACTTCTGCCATTGCTTTAATCAATTCAAAGGTTTGCATCGAAAGCTCCATGACTTTGAACGGAACTTCAGTGGCATATTTCGTGGCGGATTGAATTTCTTCCGAACGAGCTTTTTTCTCTTCATCGGTTGATTTAGGAAGTCCAAACGCTTGCATAATCCGGTTGAACGAATTGGTATCTTCATCCACCATGTTGAGCAATGCATCCTTCAACTGCTGACCTTTTTCTGCCCAAACTGAAAACTCTTTCCAGCGATCGTCCCAACCTTTTTTATGGGAGGAAAGGTTGGCAACCATCGTGCCCAGAGAGATTCCCAATGTTCCCAAATATGCTGCGATTGAACCGCCGCCAGGTGCCGGAGATTCGGAAGCCGTCTCGTTGGCAAATTCGGTAAGTGTCATTCCGACCAATCGTCCTCCACCGGCACGTAATTTATATTCAATGATACGCTCTTCCGGAACGAATGGACCAAGTTCATCCAGTCCCATTGATTTTACCGCAATCTTGATAAGCTCTTTCTCAGAAACGCCGGTGGATCGTTGTTGCTTTTCCAGGAAATATTTCCCTGCATCGGTCAATGCTTTTAGCGGTATCAAACCAACCAGCTCTGATCCGGTTACGCGCATTCCACGGTGGTGTGCACTCTTTACACATTCGTCAAATGCAATATGAACGGGTGTAACCGTAATGTTGGTCAAATTCATACTCACCTGCGCGATGCCATACTCTTCAATGAACCAACCAATGGCTTTGACTGATTTGCATGTTCCCGGCTGAACTATTTCTTCGCCTTTTTCATTCTTCACTTTACGGCCGTTCTCACGTACATCGAAGGCAACGGAATTAGCCCGGCGAACGGAGGTGGTGTTCAGATTTACATTATAGGCGACCAGAAAATCTCGTGCACCGATCACCGTCGCACCTGATTTAGCCGGAAATTCCGAAGGGCCAAAATCAGGTTTCCATTCCGGTAATTTTATTTTGGTGAAAAATCCTTCGTATTCACCCGCGCGAATGACCGAAAGATTTTTTCGAGCTTCATTTTTCTGTGCAGCTTCGTATAAGTAGGTTGGTATGTGAAGTTCATCGCTTACACGCTTGGCAAGTTGCTGTGCCCAAACAGCGGTCTCCTCCATAGAAATACCGGCAATAGGTATCAGAGGACAAACATCCGTAGCTCCCATCCGAGGGTGCTCGCCTTTATGTTTGCTCATGTCGATCAATTCGGCCGCCTTTTTTATTCCGCGAAACGCCGATTCCACCACCGGTGCAGGTTCTCCAACTAAAGTTACTACTGTTCGGTTAGTAGCCTTTCCTGGATCCACGTTTAATAATTGTACGCCTTCAACACTTTCAATAGCATCGGTTATTTGCTTGATTATGTTTAGGTCATTTCCTTCACTGAAGTTAGGAACGCACTCGATCAATTGTTTCATAATTTAATTCAATGTTATTGTCAGATTAATTGTCCATTCAGTATAACACGTTCTACCGGATTCACGCCAAAATAATAGGGAAGATAATCCGGCGATGGGATAGGACGGGTGATAAATAGATTGGCTTTTTTTCCGGGAGCAATACTGCCTAGATCATCGGAAGCTCCCATAGCGTAGGCACTATTGGTAGTTGCTGCTATAATGGATTCAGCCGGAGTCATTTTGTAGAGAATACAAGCGAGCGAAACCATTTGATTCATATTGCCGGAAGGACTACTACCTGGATTGAAGTCGGAACAGACAGCAACAGGTAGTCCGGCAGCGATCATCTTACGTGCCGGAGGCGCAGGTAAGCCAAGAAATAGCTGGGCACCGGGCAACAACACAGGCATCGTACTTGATTTAATAAGCAAGTTTATATCGTTGTCGCTGATAAACTCCAGATGATCCACACTTATCGCATTGGCAGCAACACCTGCTTCAATTCCGCCGCTGTGTGAAAGTTGTTCAGCATGAACTTTCGCCCGGATGCCAAATTTACTGGCAGCCTCCAAAATTCGAAGCGTTTCATCTTTTGTAAAATACCCATTTTCACAAAATACATCACAATAGTCGGCCAATTGCTCATCGGCGATTCGTGGGAGTAAGCGATCAATCAATAATCGGATATAACCGTCTTTGTCATTTTTGAATTCCGCCGAAACAGCATGTGCTCCAAGAAAAGTAGATTTTACAGTTGCCGGTGAAGTTCTTTTCAATTCACGGATGACGCGTAACATCTTTATTTCACTCTCTTCGTCGAGTCCGTAACCGCTTTTTATTTCTATGGCGCCTGTACCCATTCGAATTACCTCTTGCAAACGCTGTTGTGCACTTTCCAGTAACTCCGCTTCGCTGGTTGTCCGTAAACGACCGGCAGAATTAAGAATGCCGCCACCACGAGCCGCTATTTCCTGATAACTAAGACCATTTATCCGATCTACAAATTCCTTTTCACGGCTTCCGGCATAGACGATATGCGTATGTGCGTCACACCAGCTGGGAAACACACTTCCACCTTGCACATCCATTAATTCCATGCCTGGATAACGATGGTGCAAATCAGAAAGAGTTGTTTCTTCTTGCGGACCGAAAGATAATATGGTAGCATCTTCTATCAGAAGGTAAGCGTTTTCAATACATGTCAACGTGCTCATCTCTGAACCGCAATAACGATCCTTTGGTGATGCTTCGGTGTGAACCAGGTTCCCGATGTTATGTAGAAGTCGGATCAAGTATTCCGGATTTAATAACGTTAAAATGACAATTCAATGGGTTGAGAAACGGTACCTCTTCCCATGCTGGTAATCCTGTAAAAATACATTCAATACGCGTAATAATCATCCCTTTGATTTCAATTTACATTAACAATCTTTCGTTAAAAGTCTGATGCAAATCATGTAGTCCGAAAACATGCTTGAATTACCTTCACGTCACTATGGCTGGAAATACAATTGGTACAATATTCCGACTCACTTCTTTTGGGGAATCCCACGGCACCGCTATTGGCGGTGTTATTGACGGCTGTCCGGCAGGGATTTCATTGGATTTACAGGCAATAGCGGCTGAGATGGAACGCCGTCGCCCGGGCCAATCGGCTGTGACTACACAGCGCCGGGAGGCTGATTCAATCGAGTTTTTATCAGGTTTGGAAAACGGGGTGACCTTAGGAACGCCCATCGCATTTATCCTTCGGAATACGGATGTAAAATCCTCTGATTACGATAATCTGAATGATGTATTTCGGCCATCCCATGCCGATTTCACCTGGCAAAAGAAATATGGAATTCGAGCTATTGCCGGCGGTGGAAGGTCTTCAGCGAGGGAAACAGCAGTTCGAGTGGCCGCCGGAGCCGTTGCTGCACAGTTATTGAAGCGCTACGGTATCAACATTACAGGTTTCGTTTCATCTGTCGGTACTATCAAAATGCCTGCTTTAAGTTCGGTTCCCGTTCGCTCCGCCATTGATGCGAATGTGGTTCGTTGTCCGGATATGGAAACCGCAGCAGCTATGGAGAAAAGGATTCTTGAACTGAAAGCGGAGGGCGACACCATTGGCGGCGTTGTAACTTGTATTGTTCAAGGTGTTCCTGTCGGATTGGGTGAGCCTGTATTCGATAAGCTGTCGGCTGCCTTAGCAGGTGCGTGCATGAGCATCAATGCCGCTCACGGTTTTGAGTTTGGCAGTGGTTTTTCGGGAACTTCAATGAAGGGCTCTGAACACAATGACGTTTTTGTTTCGGACGATAAAGGTGGAATAAAAACGACTACTAATAATTCCGGAGGAATTCAAGGTGGAATTTCCAATGGCATGGATATTGTGTTTAGCGTTGCTTTCAAACCAGTTTCAACTTTGATGAAAGAACAACAAACCGTCGATATGGACGGCAATTCTACATCCATGCTGCCAACCGGTCGCCACGATCCTTGTGTTGTTCCTCGAGCGGTACCCATTGTCGAGGCCATGACGGCTTTGACACTTGCCGATCATTTGCTTCGTAATCTTTCAGCCACACTTTCAAACCTTGATGTATATTATTCTAAAAAGTAATAATGAAAAAAGTTCTTAAATACTCCGGCATTGTTATCGTGGTAGTAATCCTGGCACTCCTTGCGGCTCCATTTCTATTTAAAGATAAAATAGTGGAATTGATAAAAAAGGAGGCTAATAAATCACTCAATGCAAAAATGGATTTTGCATCGGTTGACCTTTCCTTACTCCGAAGTTTTCCTGATTTATCCGTTCAATTGGAAGAGCTCTCCATAGTGAATAATGCCCCATTTGAGGGCGACACCTTGATTGCAGCAGGAACACTCGGTGTAACTCTTGATATTATGAGCGTCATAAATGGCAGCGAAATAAAAATCAAATCAGTATCGCTTGAAAATGCGTCTATGAATTTCCTTGTGGATAAAGATGGGCGTGCAAACTGGGATATTGTAAAACCGAGTGAAGAAACTACACCAGCCTCTGCCGAGCCGACTACTTTCAAGGCATCTTTAAAGCGTTACTCCATTACCGAAACGAGAATATGTTACGACGACCGTTCGCTAGATTTTTATTTATTGCTTGATGATGTAAACCACGAAGGTTCCGGCGATTTCACTCAAGATCTTTTTACGCTTTCTACGCATACATCAGCTGCTGCGGCAACGATGAAGTACGGTGGAGTTCCATACATCGCTCGAGCAAAAACAAGCATCGATGCAGATATCGATATGGACATGAAGCAGTTTAAGTTTGTTTTTAAAGAGAATAAAGTGGTGTTGAATGATCTGGAGGCCGGCGTAAACGGTTGGGTTGCTATGCCGGATACTAACATTGATATGGACCTGCAATTCAAGACAGCGAAGACGGATTTCAAAACATTATTATCGATGATTCCGGCTGTTTATGCCAAGGAATTTCCTTCCGTTCAGGCTACCGGAAAATTGTTGCTTGATGCATATTTAAAAGGACGATATAACGCCGTTTCCATGCCGGGTTTCGGATTGACTTTAAATGTTGATAATGGTCGATTCAAATACCCAACTTTACCGGCGGCAGTAAGTGATATTTATGTCGATTTAAAGATAACTAACCCCGATGGTGTACCGGATCATACGTCGATCGATCTCTCGCGTTTTCATGCCAATGTTGCCGGTGATCAATTGGATGCCAAATTATTGGTACATACACCAGTTTCTGACCCTGATTTGGATGCTTTCCTGAAAGGGAAAATCGATTTATCCAACGTTTCGAAATTTTATCCGCTCGAAGCTGGAACAGAACTTTCCGGAAAATTGGTTTCCGATGTAACGCTTATAGGTCGAATGTCTGCAATAAGCAACAATAAATTCGATCAATTTAAAGCATCCGGTAATCTTGCTATCACTGATATGAATTATGCTGGAGCAGGTGTTCCTAAGGAAATTCATCTCGCTGAACTTCAACTTTCGGTGAACCCGCAGAACGTCTCCATGCCGGTCTTGAATATGTCGGTTGGAAAAACATCGCTTTCTGCTAATGGTACAATAGATAATCTGTTAGGTTATTTTCTGAAGAACGAAATTTTAACCGGTCGACTTACTATTTCAGCGACAGAAGTGGACCTCAACGAATGGATGACTTCGGCACCTGATACATCAATAGCTACAGATACAGTTCCTATGACTGTTATTGAAGTGCCTTCGACCATCGACTTTACTATGATTGCATCGGTAGGATTACTTCGTTACGATGATCTTACTATAAAGAATGTAAAAGGCAATCTGGTAGTGAAAGACCAGTCTATAGCTATGAAAGGCTTGTCGATGGATATGTTGGATGGCTCGATGACATTGAATGGCAGTTACTCATCTAAAAATAGTAAATCACCCGACTTCGGATTTGATGTAACGATTAAGGATTTTGATATCCAGCAAACCGTAAAATCATTTGTTACTGTAGAAAAGCTGGCGCCGCTTGCTAAAAATTGCTCCGGTAAGTTTGGTACAACAATGAATGTCACCGGTAATCTTGACACCAAGATGGAGCCGGTTCTGAATTCGCTAAGTGGAGCGGGAAAACTCTCCACTTCAACGATTGTAATCTCAGGGTTTAAAGCCTTCGATAAATTGGGGGATGCTTTGAAAATGCCTTCCTTGAAAAAAATGGAAATACCCTCTATGAACCCTTCTTTTAGATTTGTGAATGGAAGAGTATATGTTGATCCCTTTGATGTATCAGTGAACGGATTCAAATCCCGCATCGCCGGTTCCAATGGTTTTGATCAAACTATAGACTACACGATGAATATAGATATTCCTAGAAGTTCCTTTGGAAGTTCTGCTAATACTGCAATAGACCAACTCATCTCAAAGGCCAATGCAACAGCTGGCACATCGGTTAAGCTTACTGAGGTAATTCCGATTACAGTTGGTATAAAGGGGACAGTGACTGATCCTAAGGTTACTACAGATCTTAATCTTCTTGGGGCCAAAGCTATGGATGCGTTCAAAGCAGCAGCTGAAGCTGAATTTGAAAAACAGAAAGCAGCTGCTGAAGCGAAAGCAAGAGCAGAAGCAGAAAGGATTAAGGCCGAAGGAGAAGCCCGATTAGCAGCGGAAAAGGCTAAGGCTCAGGCGGAAGCAGAACGACTGAAAAAAGATCTAGAAGCAAAGGCGAAAGCTACTGCTGACAGTTTAAAAAAGGCTGCCGAAAAAGAAGCAAAGAAGGCGTTGGATCAATTGAATCCATTTAAGAAAAAGTAGGTGATGACATTATTTCGTTTAGGTTTCTTCTTTCTCATTTTGTTAGTAATGAACGAAGCTGCTGCTCAGCTTCCTGCTTGTCCGCCTTCAGAGGCGAAGAAAGCTCGGTCTGCTTTTGATGAGGCTGCCGGCTTGTTTAAGTCCCGTAAATACGAGGACGCACTTGAGCAAATTGAAAAAGCAATCGAAGAAGATCCTGAATTCGCTGATGCATATTTTCTTCAGGGGACTATCGGACAAAAGCGAAAAGATTTCAAATTGATGGAGGAGAGTTTTCTCAAAGCAGTTGAACTTTGTCCTGAAGTTGATCCTGAACCCTATTTTCAGTTGGGCTGGTTGTATTACGACCGTAAAAACTGGAAAGAAGCCGAGAAATTTTTCAAGCAATTCCTCGA
>JBEGUX010000322.1:0-7983 GCA_041178685.1 Bacteroidota bacterium | reverse complement strand
ATACCAATGCACCGGGGAATATGATCTTCTCTGATTTTTTTCCTTGATCCTTTACTTCAAGGTTGGTCGGGAATAAACCTTTCTTAGCGAGCTGTTTGTAAAGCTCCATACGCTCTTTTTCGTTGCCAACAGCTGAAGGATCGATGAATTCATAATCAATATTTTCTGATGAATATATCCTGTATTCATCCAATAGTTCGCGGGTAGCATTCCGTAATCGCTTAAAACCCGGTGGCAAATCGCCGTCAAGATAAATACGGATGTAAACTACATCTTTTAATTCTCCGGCAAGTTTAACCGTAGCAGACGATAGAGAATAGCGTCTTTCAGCGGTAAGGTCGAGGCGCGTGAAAAAGTAACTCGAAAGGATATTCAATGTGATCAATATGATCGCACTTGCAGCTAATTGCAGAAGGCTATTAGATCGGGTACTTTTTACTGCCATCGCTTTACCATTTTCTTTTTTCAAGGATGAACTTAGTAAGTAAAAGAAAAAATGCTGTAAGCGAAAAGAAATAAACTACATCGCGAGTATCAATCACTCCACGACTCAACGATGCATAATGGTTGCTGATCCCGATTTGGGCAATAATATTGCTGATGAAATTAGGTAGTCCGATACTACCAATAAAATCAAATCCTGAATAAAAAAAGAAACAAAGCAAAAGGGAAAGAATAAACGAAATGATTTGATTGCTTGAAATAGATGATGCAAAATTACCCATTGCAACAAATCCGCTGCACAGAAAAAGTAATCCAATATAGGATCCTAAAATCCCCGCACTGTCTACATTTCCTGCAGGTGATGCAAATCGTGAAATGGATAAATAATAAATTATGGTAGGTACGAGGGCTATGACTACCAACACCACACCGGCCAGGTATTTTGCAAAGACAACCTGAAAGTCCGTTAGCGGACTCGTCATGAGTAGTTCAATGGTTCCGGATTTATTTTCCTCCGCAAACATCCGCATCGTAATGGCAGGAATAAGGAAAAGAAATAACCATGGTGAAACAATGAATAATCCATCCATTGTGGCATAGCCGTTTTCGATGATGTTGAAATCAGTTCCAGGTAAAACCCAAAGCAGGAGTCCCATCGCAGCCAGGAATACAAGTACTACTACGTAGCCGCTTAGGCCGGAGAAAAATCCGTTTACTTCTTTTTTGAAGAGTGAATACACAAGAATACCAAAAGAGACCTCAAAAGTAAGGCTTTTTTAGCTCCTTAAAACCCTTAATTGGTACTGCCCGGATTACTTGTTCACTGTTTTATGAAACGGTAACCCGCTGATTCGCTGGAACGCTCTATGTAGAGCAGATAAACCCCGGCAGGTAGTTCCTCAACACTCATTGCAGCTGAGATCGTGTTAGCCGCCGGAAAAACCGACTTGATGCGATTGCCCAGCACATCGGTAATAGTTAGCGATGTTTCTTTACTTAATGGCTGTGCGAAATCCACGTAAAGGGAGGTTTGAACCGGATTAGGGTAAATCCGGATAGATGCTGCTGACAGTGGCTCTTCGATGGCTGTGCAAGATGAAAACTCGAGGTGTATGGTTCCTTCGCCCTTACAACCGTTAGCATCGGAAACAAGCACTGAATAATATCCTGAAGTAGTAGCGATAAAATTTTCATTAAACGATCCATCCTGCCATAGATAACTACTGTATCCAATGCCAGGTGTCAATTCAATACTTCTGCCGATACAGGCACTTGATATATTGCCTAGTGAAATTTCAGGAGCCTGAAAATCATAGGCTACGGTAAAGTTTTTCTCGGCAATACAACCCGACTGTTGGTCGGTGACTGTTACACTGTAATTGCCCACTGGTAAATTTTCCAGAGAGGATGTTGTGCTTCCAAGTGGCAACCAATGGTACGAATAGTTATCGTTATTTGAAGGCAATTGCAATAAAATTTCGCCGTCGTTTGAATTCGAACAGGTCGCATTTTTTAAGGATGCTGTACCAATAGCAAATGCAGCATTACCTTCAATAACCACAGATTTTTCCAGTTGACATCCCAACTCATCCGTGATAAGTACTGAATAATTTCCCGCAGCCAATCCATCGATGTAGGTACCTGTTTGACCGCTAGGAAGCCATTCGCAATAGATTGAGCTGCTGTTTCCTTGGTGTTGTACAGTGGCCGATCCATCATTTCTTCCTAAACAAGAAACCGGTGTGCTTGTCACTTCAGCAGTAAAATTATTTACATGAAACTGATACGTATACACTTGCTTGCCTGTGAATGGACAATGGTTATCTGATACCCGGACGCGTAATGAATAATTGTTGTAAGAAGTAACAACTGGAGTCCAACAACATTGCAGCGATCCATTTTCGTTGATTTGATAAGTAGCTCCCGGCAAACTGTCAAGTACTTCGATGGTTAGTTCATCCTGCGTATCGTCGTCCGAAGCAAATAGGAAAAAACATACTTCAGTTCCTGTGCAAACATCCATTGACTGTCTTTCTGTTCCGTCAAATCCGGAAAGTGTCGGCATACTGTTAGATGAAGGCATTGAAGAAATTCTAACCTCGCGATATACTTCGCCGCTCACGCTGCCGTTGATATAGGAAGTTGCCATGAAGGCAAGTATTCCTGTTTCGTTGGCAATAGGCTGTAGTAATAATTCACCGGTGAACTTATTTAGCTGCAAGGTATGCGCCAGTTGAAGGGGAGTGGTTGGTGAATAACCGTTGGTGTACGTCACAATCCCGTTGCCGGAAATCCTTGGTGCAACTGAGCGAATTATTACCGAGTCGGCCTGTTCTGCAGTTACTGAATAGGAGAGATGGGTTTCCTGTCCGGTTGGTAAGTAAAATTCCGGATCGCCGCTAAAGCGTGGCGATGAAGTTTCAATAGTATTATTGATCAGAGCTTCCGTGTAAATAGCTGTCTGATCCGGATGCGTAATGGAAGTGATCAATCCGCTGCGGCAGCAGTCGGATACGCTAATCCTCCAATCAGTACAACGAGTAGGCAATTGTACGATCCCTGAATATTCCCACTTTTTGAAGGCTGGCAATGTGCCGATTGAAGTTGAGGCACAAGTATTTCCAATGATACTTGTCCGGCTATTATCCAGATTCAACACGGCCGTTAAGTACCGGTTGCATGTTGCTGATCTAATTTCTACAACAGATGAAATGCCTGGTGCGTTGCTGTTTTCATCAGTATAGACCGTGTAGATTACAGAATAACGATCATTACCCAGTTTTGTGTAGGATATTTCAGATCCGGCAAGGTGGTTGCCATTGACCGCCGACATGAAAAGCATGCAGCGAATGAAAATCAGCAACTGCCTGTAAGGGCGGGTCTTTGAAAGGAAGTAAAGGGAAGACTGTCTCAAGGTCATAACCTTAAATTACCCTTTAATGCAGCCTTTCTCAAGTAAATTACGCCTACTAGACCACTGTGGGTGTCAAGCAGGGGTTTTCGGGGGTGAAATGTGTACCTGGAAACGTAAATGATGGATGGAAAATGGTGAAAAAAAACACCGGCTGAATTAAAGCCGGTGTTTTTAATGAGATGGGTGGTTATTAGTTCACCTTGGTGATCTTACGGAATACCGATACATCGCCAGAAGTGTATTTAACAAAGTAAACACCGTTTGTCAGGCCAGATACATTGAACTCTTCGTGAACGTGAGAGTCGGTATCGAAATCCTGCTTGGTCAATTGCTGAACCATACGGCCTTCAAGATCATAAATTGCCAGTTCGATGGTCTGATCAGAGAACACTTCAAAACTGATGGTGAGAGTGCTGCTGAACGGATTAGGAGAAACTGACATCGTCTCAGACTCTTCAATGAAGTTACCGTCCATACGGTTAACCGTGCAAGGTCCGAGGCAATCACCAGGGTGCAAGGTCAAGTGAGCAGGAACTGCACTTGGAGCGATGCAAATGGTTTGTGGGTTGCCAGGATTTCCAGGAGGAACGTGGCAAAGAACAACTTTGCGACCATCTTTTCCGCAACGAACATCAACTTCGTTCACAGACAATGCAAAGGCGGTAGGATCTGAAGAACAACCGTTCGCATCGGTAGCAACTACAGAGTAGTTTCCAGCCTCTGAAGCGAGGTAGGTGCTTCCTGTTGCTCCTGCAATTGCAACGCTGTCTTTGTACCACTGGTAGGTAAGACCGGTGCTGGTTGAGTTGGCAGTCAACGTAATGTAAGACTGAGGATAACCAATGAAGATGGTGTTGCTGGTGCAACCAATGCCAGGGGTCTGGGTGATGGTTACTGCAGGAAGTGAACCTTGGTTAATGGTTGCACTTGCTGTATCAGAACAACCGTTTTGGTCAACAACGATTACCTCGTACGTACCTGCCGCTAAGTTAGTAGCGGTATTGCTAGAACTAACGTTAGGTGTCCAGGTATAGTTGTAAGGACCGCTACCGCCACTTGCCAGAGCATCAATACCGCCATCGTTCTGACCGCAAGATGCTGCGTTAACTGTCAGACTTAAATCAACAGGTGTGCTTCCGATTAACTCTACTGAGTCAGTAGCAGAACACTGATTAGCATCTTGTACGGTTACGGTGTAAACGCCAGGTGCAAGGTTGGTGGCTGTTGCACCAGTTTGAGCAGGAGAAGTATTCCAAGTATAAGTATAACCAGGTGTACCACCGCTGGCAGCAACGGTTGCACTACCAGGACCATTAGAACAAAGAGCCGCGCTTCCAGACACATTCAAGGAAATAGGTGAAGGCTGCGTGATTGTGAACGATTCGGCACCTTGACAGCCCGTAGCATCCGTAATGGTTACGGAGTAAGCACCAGCTGCAAGACCTGTTACAGCGGCAGTTGTTTGGCCGCCCGGGCTCCACAAATAGGTGAACGGACCAACACCAGTTGCACTGGCAGTTGCAGTACCGTTTGCATCGCCATTACAAGAAACGGAAGGTGAAGAAATAATGGAGGTATTCAAAGCTCCAACTATGATGGAGAAGGAATACGTTTGAACCCCTGGTGAAGGACAAGCATTGTCGTGAACCGTAACAGTGAATGTGTAAGGGTTTGGACGAGCATCAGCCGGCGTTGGTGTCCAGCAGAATTGTGCAACCGGACGAGGACCTGTTCCAGGATTAAACGTAGCACCGGGAATACCATTATTCCAGGTCATATAAAGCGAATCGCCGGAGTTGTTATCGTCGGAGTTGATGTTAAAGCAAAGCGGTGATCCGCCAACGCAAGCTGAAGTAGTAAAGGTCGTGGTACCGTTAACACCGCTCAAAGATGGTAAGGTGTTAGAACAAGCAACAGTGTATACCTGAATGTCGCGCATTACACGACCAATAAGAACTCCGTTACGATATTCTTCCACCAGTACGGAAATGATACCAATCTCCTGTTGAGTAGGAGTAACGGCGATATCTCCGGTAAGTGCATTGATTGAAACACTAGGGCTAGAGGACAATGGGTTTGCCAAAGAGTATCCGGCACTATAAACCAACGGGTCGTTTTCGCTGTTGCGAGGAGTGATGAAATAATAAACCATAGAATCGCCATCAGCGTCTACAGCACCCAGGTTGAAATAGTTCGTTTGACCTATACAGAAGAACACAATTGGAACGTTGTTAAAGGTAGGAGAGCTGCTTTCAACTACAGTATTGTTCAGGTATGCTTCGATGTACAGACCTTCAGCATCAGGATTTTGCATCGTTGTGATAGCTGAGTTACGGCAGCAATCGTCCACCCATAAATGCCAATCCGGACAGCCCATTGGAAGTTGAACCAGCGCAGTATATTCATACTGCTCAATGCCAGGCTCAGTACCGCCGTTACAGGTGCTGGTGGAAGTTGAACATGTTGGAGTGATTTCTTGTCCGGTACCTGGAACCTGAGTCATCTGAATGTTTTGAGTAGCTTGTCCGCATGAGTTGGACGCCACACTCAGATAAGCACTTGTAGGTGCAGTAATACCGAAACAGTCACGATACATGGTGTAGGTCACCAGGTATGTTCCGTTGCCGAGACTCTGATACGTCAAGTCCGATCCTGCGATGTGACTTGCCTTGGAAGCGTTGATGCCAGCCATCAAAAACAGCGTCATCATCAGAATCCGGATCCATGAAATGGAGCGATTGGAGTAATTGTTAAGCATAGTGAAGTTGGTATGTATTGTTGTGTTTCTGTTAATGTCTATAAAAATAATGGTTACATTCTGAATTACTAAATTTTCTTGGTGAACAACGGCAAATATATAGTAAATGAACGGTTTTTTAGGGTTATCTATTAGTTGTACACACCTATTTTATTTTAATTGAATTTAAAAATCAACCCTTTAATAGCGTGTGGTTTTTTAATTTGGGAATGGTTATTCATTTACCAGCCTGATCGACCGGCTTTCCTTTCCATAACTGACCTTAACCAAGTAGATACCAGCCGGAAGATGTTTCATATCAATCACGCGTGAATAATTGTATTCTGCGAATTCTTTACTGCGGAAAACCTCGTGACCAAGGATGTCGTTTACTGTTATTTCAACATCCTGATCTTTAACTTTCGCTATAGTAACCTCAATATTGTCATGTGTAGGGTTAGGAAATATGCTAACACTTGAATTTCCTGTACCTGATAAGGTTTGTGTCTGAGGATTTCCAATGCAACTGATGAAGTTAACGGTGACTGCATCAAAATTTTGACAGCCATTGACGTCCGTTACCAGTACAGTGTAAACACCATTGGATGAAACAGAAAGTGTTTGATTGGTTGAATTATCGGACCACAGATAGGTTTGTCCTGCACCAGCTCCTGCATCAAGTAAAACAGTTGAACCTACACACGCAACACTGTCTGGTCCCAGATTTACTGTGGGGCCTGGATATGTAGATCCAATCGTGACAAATGCATAGGTAGCACATCCAAGATAATCGGTTACCAGGATAGAGTAGCTATCAGGTGCTAATGTGTTTACTGTAGCAGTAGTATCTCCGGTTGGCATCCACAAATAAGAATAAGGTGCCAGTCCACCGGAAGCAACCACCGTAGCGGATCCGTCTTCTGAAGTGGAACAAGAGGCAGGCGAAATCGCTGATACGGTTGCGCTGATTCCGGATGAATTGACAGTGCCGGTTAAAGTGGTCGAACAGCCTAATGCATCTGTTACAGTGACATTATAAATACCGGTTGTTAAACCTGTTGCTGAAGAGCTGGTGCTAACATTGGGATCCCAATCAAAGGTGTAGGGGGCAGTTCCGCTGGTAACGGTTACATCAATTGCGCCATCCAATGCTGCACAAGAAGCGTCTGTTACAGACAAAGAAGCTAATACCGGGTTGCTTCCGGATACCGCTACGGAGCCGCGAATACGGCACTGATTAGCATCCAAAACAGTTACCGTATAATTTCCCGGCGAAAGATTGGATGCAGTTGCAGTAGTCTGAACCGGATTAGTATTCCAGGAATAGGTGTATGATGGCGTTCCTCCGCCAACAGTGGCTATAGCAGATCCAGGACCACCGGAACATTGCGATGCAGTTCCACTGAGATTTAGCGTAAGTGCAGGGGGCTCCGTAATAGTAAAGGTGCGAGTTCCGGTACAACCTGTTCCGTCAATAATATCAACGGTGTATGTTCCTGCAGGAAGACTGGAAACAGATGCTGTCGTGTATTGTCCAGGCATCCATAAGTACTGGAATGGACCTGTTCCCGTGGCAGAGGCAGAAGCCGAACCGGAGGATTCGCCAAAACAACGAACACTTGGCGTTGAAGTAACCGTTACGTTCAATGCAGATACAATTACCGAGAAGGAATACGTTTGAACACCGGGTGAAGGACATGAGTTGTCATGAACCGTAACCGTGAAGGTGTATGGATTTGGACGTGCATCTGCAGGTGTTGGGGACCAGCAGAATTGTCCGACAGGACGCGGACCGGTTCCGGGATTGAACGTAGCTCCGGGAATGCCATTATTCCATGATAACCATAGTGAATCGCCGGAATTGTTATCGTTGGAATTGATATTAAAA
>JBEGUX010000321.1:0-3391 GCA_041178685.1 Bacteroidota bacterium | reverse complement strand
CAGTCGGGTGATTTAGATCCAAGTTATGGCATGTTCTGGCCGTGGAATACAGGATACATTTTCTTCAAGCACGAAGGATTTTACGTTGATACAGCCGGCGCAATTCAATCGTTGCTATTTCATTATGGAACAGATGTTGCTTTGGCAACTGTAAACCTTCCCATTCAACTGGAGATAAAAGGAGCGGCAAAATCATTACGTCTGCGTTTTGATTTAAACGAATTGTACGGCAATCCTAATATCGTTGACTTCAACATCGACAACTACCATCAGTCGGACAGCGGCAACGATAGAAACTGGATTGAAGCATTAAAGCAGAACTTCCCGCAATCGTTCTCCATTAGCATCAGCCAGTAAATCAAATCATGCATTCACTACAAAAAATCGGTCTGCTTACATTTTTTGCGGTTTCATTTTATTCCTGCAAGGAAGATGAATTACCTACCGCTGATGGACCTACTCCTTATCCTTTGGTAATTCCAGCATCGTTACCCGGATTTCCTATTCCGAATGATAATCCGCTAACCGTTGAGGGTGTAGAGCTTGGCCGTAAACTATTTTACGATCCGATACTCTCGGGCAATAACACCCAATCTTGCGGCAGTTGTCATAACCAAGGCGATGGCTTTACAGATCATCAGCTTCAATACAGCACCGGTATCGATGGGATATCGGGCGATCGAAATTCGATGCCGCTGTTTAACATTGGTTATGCAAGAGACTTTTTCTGGGACGGTGGTGCCACTACTCTCGAATCGCAAGCGGTGGCTCCTATCGTCAATCCTATCGAAATGCATGAAGATATCGTCAATGCTCTTGGCGAACTAAGTTCACACCCTGAATATCCGGCGCTTTTCAAAAAAGCATTCAGCACTGACTCCATCACAATTAGTTTGGTAATGAAAGCAATTGCGCAGTTTGAACGCACACTACTTTCCGGCAACTCCAAATATGATCGTTATGTAAGAGGTCAGGCAACTCTAACTCCTCAGGAACAAAACGGATTGACCGTATATAGGGCGGCAGCAAAAGGCGATTGCACACATTGTCACACACTGGGCGGAACCTTTACTGATTTTGGCTATCGCAATACCGGCCTGGATTCAATTGCTGCTGACAGCGGTCGGGCTCGAATCACCCTGAATCCTCTTGATCTGGGACGATTCAAAACACCTACTTTACGCAATATTTCTGTCACAGCGCCTTATATGCATGACGGTCGATTTGCAACGCTTCAAGAGGTTCTAGATCATTACAACACAGGCTTCCACTATCCGGTCAATCTGGATCCAAACCTTCGCGCGGCGGTCAAGGGAAGAATGAGCGCACAGGAAATGGCTGATTTGATCGCTTTCCTTGAAACGCTCACTGACACCGACTTCCTGACCAATCCGGCTTACGGTCAGCCGTAATTGATGTTTTGCGCCCCTGCAATAGATCATTTTAATCATTCTTTTACTATCTTTCGAGGGTAAAACATCCCTCATGAAGAAAGTTTTCCTCTTCCTATTGCTTGCTGTTTTCAGTTTCAGCAAATCAAAAGCCAATTGCCAGCCAGGATTTAATGAGATTATCATTCGAATCATTCCAGACAACTGGCCAAACGAGATATCGTGGGACTTGTACACCTCGGGAGGGACTCTTCTAGGAAACGGAACTTTTACCGGAGATACACTTTGTGTTCCTGCCGACACCTGTATTGCCTTTGGAATTTACGACAGTTACGGTGATGGCATCTTTGCTCCCGGCGGCTACTGGATTTATGTCAATGGAAATTTAGCAGCCAGCGGCAACAACTATGGAAGTTCTGACATGCAAATACTTGGCTGTCCAACCGGAATGTATTGCAATGATCCGCTACCACTTAGCTACGGTCCTCAATGGTCTATGTTCGATAACACCTGGTATTCTTTTACTCCAGATTCAAACGGCATTTACGTTTTGAGCACTTGCGACAGTAACACTTGCAACACGCAGGTTTGGGTTTACACCACTTGTCCACCGCTACCATATACAGACGGTCCAATGGGAAGTTATGTTTATAACGATGACAACTGCGGCATACAAGCGAGCTCTAGTTTTATGTTGGTAGCTGGTACAGAATATATCATTCGTATTGGTGATTACAACAACGATTGCGGCGACTCGATTCACTTCGACTTCTCTTATTCAGGTCCGGTGGCGGGTTGTATGGATCCTGCGTCTTGCACTTTCAATCCTTTAGCGACCGTTTCTGATACAACTGCATGTCTCTATTTCCCGAACCCACTTTGCGAAGGCCCGGATCTGCGTTTTGACTCTCTTTCATTCCTTAATAGCCTTCAGCTGCAAACTATGACTGCTTCCAATTGTGATGTAGCAGAAGGGTGTGTAACCGGTTATGGCCAACGTTATGTCATCGCCTTTACTTCAAAGATTGACAACGTAGGAACGCTCGATTACTACATTGGCACGCCATCTTCACAACCTGGAATGTTCAACACCAACAATTGCCATGGTCATGCTCATTATGAAGGCTACGGCGACTACCGTTTATACGATACTACCGGTTTCATCGTCCCTGCAGGACATAAAAACGGTTATTGTGTGATGGATCTTTGTGGAATGGGGCAATATACTTGTGGCAATATGGGAATATCAGCCGGTTGTTATGATGTTTATGGTGTTGGCACACAATGTCAATGGGTAGACATTACCGATGTTCCCGATGGCGATTATCGACTTGCTATTCTTATCAATGCACAACATCTTCCTGATGCATTAGGTCACTATGAGACAAATCATTTGAATAACGCATTACAAATTTGCATTCGTATAACCCGTAATTCAGCCGGTGTTCCTTCCTACTCTATTCTCCCGAATTGCACTCCGTTCGTAGACTGCAACGGAACACCAGGCGGTGTTGCTGAGCGGGATTGCAATGGAATTTGCGGCGGACCATCCGTTTACGGAGACGTTAATGGCGATGCCGTCCTGAATCAAAGTGATATCGATTCATACATGGATCAGGTACAATCCATGTTTTCCGCAACACCATGCAACGACTTAAATGCAGACGGTCAGCTGAATATTTTTGACGTAGCGCAGTCAAATTGGTGCGTATATGGCAATCCGAACATCGCCGGCGGATCTCACAACCACTGCCGTTTCCCTCGAAACCTTATCAGTAATTTGGACACTACAGAGCTTAGTATTTCAGATTGGGATCAGACCAATAATTACATTGACATCTCTTTGAAAAATCCACGTTCAGGCATTAAAGGATTCCAGTTCACATTAAGTGGGCTTGCCATTTCATCGTATGTAAGTCTGGTAAATCCAGGAATATTCCCTGTTGATCTTCGTGTGATTCCATCAATGAATCAGATACTTGCGTTTGGAATGAACGACT
>JBEGUX010000320.1:0-9815 GCA_041178685.1 Bacteroidota bacterium | reverse complement strand
CCTATTCAGTTACACTTACGGTAACCAATGCAGCTGGTTGTACATCGACAGTAACCCGAAATGTTACTGTTCGCCCATTGCCTGTACCTGATGCTGGCGATGATGAAATAATTTGTGAAGGATCTTCAGTAACGCTTGCCGGAAGTGGTGGTGGCTCCTATCAGTGGACGCCAACCGGATCTACATCTTCCACCATTAATGTTTCGCCTGTTCAGACCAGAAATTATATTCTTACGGTCACTAACGGCTTTGGTTGTCAAGCTACGGATACCGTTCGGGTGGTTGTACAACCATTACCCGTAGTTAGTCCGAATCCTAATGTATCGGTATGCGACGGAGAGAATGCAACGCTGGGTGTTACACAAACCTCCGGCCTAAATTATAGCTGGTCGCCAGGTGGAATGACGACTTCTCAAATTGTGGTTACTCCAACTCAAAATGCTTCCTACACGGTTGTGGCCACAGATGCAATTGGATGTACCTCTTCTGCTTCTGTTGCTGTTGTTGTGAATCCCATACCGCAGGCTGCTGTATCTTCTTCACCTGCATCGTGCAACGGAGGAAATGACGGATCAGCAAACGTGCTTCCTTCTGTAGGCACTGCTCCGTTTACCTACGACTGGCAACCGGCAGGTTTGACTACTGCTTCGGTCTCCACACTTCTAGCAGGGAGCTACACCGTTATTATTACGGACAATAATGGCTGTTCAGAATCATTTCCAGTTACAATAACTGAACCTACTGCAATCAATACTCAAATATCATCACTGCCGGCTAGTTGTAATCAAGCTGCTGATGGAACTGTACAAGTTAGTGTTTCAGGCGGTGTTCCGGGTTATTCTTATTCGTGGTCTCCATCTTCAGCCACAACTGATACGGTTGCTAATCTTGCTGCTGGATCCTATTCTGTAACTGTTACCGATGCTAATGGATGTACACAAATAAATTCGGTGAATGTTCAGGAGCCACCAGCATTGTCTTTGAATTTTTCTGCTCAACCTGTGAGTTGTTTTAGTGGATCTAATGGATCTATAATTCTTTTTGTAAGTGGTGGTATTAGCGGCTATTCTTATCAATGGAATAGTAATGTATCTAATACATCTGTCGCAGGTAATCTTAGTGCAGGAATTTATAGCGTAATTGTAACTGATTCTAATGGGTGTGCCATTAGTTCAAGTATTCCAATAGTCGAACCCGTTGCATTGTCAATTTCTACATCAAATTCTCCCGCAACCTGCGGCGTTGCAGATGGTTCTGCAACAGTAAATGTGTTAGGCGGAACTCCGGGCTATCAGTTTTCGTGGTCGCCGGGTGGTGCGACATCGGCTACAGCCTCCAACATTCCTGCAGGAAGTTATGATGTAATTGTAACTGATAACAACGGGTGCACAGCTACAGCATTTGCTACTATTGCAAATACCGGATCTCCGGTTGTCAGCGCAGCTGTTATCGATAATGTGTCTTGTTTTAATGGAAGCGATGGGACTGCATTGGTCCAAATTGTTTCTGGTAACGGGCCATTTACCTACGAATGGGGAAGTGGACAATCAAATGATACAGCAACCAATCTTTCATCTGGTGTATATCCCATCGAGGTAATGGATGCTAACGGTTGTGTAGCATTGGATACTATTTCGATTAATCAACCAACTGCTCTGCAGGCAATCGCCACTTCATCTCCGGTTTCTTGTTATGGTGGTACGAATGGAAGTGCCTTAGTTAATGTCAATGGAGGGGTTCAAGGATATTCATTCTCCTGGAGTCTTCCCGGACAAAATAGCCGAACAATTCTTGGGCTTTCTGCAGGAAATTATTTGGTAACGGTTACTGACGCCAATGGATGTACGGTTACAGCTTCAACGGAGGTTTTGTCTCCTCCCCCAATTGTTCTTGCCTATTCTTCAAATCCTGTTTTATGTAATGGTGGTGCTACTGGTTCTGCCATAATTTTAGCTTCAGGTGGTAATGGTGCATTTCAGTATAATTGGTCAAATGGATGGAACAGTGATTCTCTCAGCAACATGAGCGCAGGAAATTATGTTGTTACTGTTACTGATAGTTTGGGGTGCAACGAACAGCTTAACGTTTCCATTAATGAACCTGACGCTTTGCAGCTTGTAACTTTTGATGGATCAGTATCGTGCAGTGGTTCCTCCGATGGTACTATTGAGGTAATGGCTAATGGTGGTGTATCCGGTTACCTATACGACTGGCAACCTGGAGGATTTACGACCGCTTCACCGACTGGACTTGTTGCAGGTATTTATACCGTCGTTGTTACAGACCAAAACGGATGTGCTGCACAGTCTACTGCAACAGTAATTGATCCAGCTCCTGTTACACTTCAAACTACAATTCCACCGGTAATTTGTATCGGCCAACAAGCTCTTTTAACAGCTGATGCCAGCGGTGGAACAGCGCCCTTTACATTTACCTGGAATCAGGGTGGGCAAGGGGATTCAATTTATGTTTCTCCAGATACGTCTTCCTACTTTACAGTGGTTGTTACAGACGTTAATGGCTGTTCAACTGCTCCTCAACAGGTTTTTGTTCAAGTTCATCCGCCATTAAACGTAGCTGTTGATGATCTTCCAGTAATTTGCGGAGGCGATTCGGCTTTGCTTTCTGCATATGCAAACGGTGGTAATGGTGGACCTTATAGTTACAGTTGGAACTCCGGGGAAATATTAAGTGCCAGTTCAATCATCCAACCTATTGATGATTCGCTTTTCGTTGTTACAGTAGATGACGGCTGCAGTCCTCCTGTGCAAGCAGCTGTCGCAATCGATGTGCATCCTTTGCCACTTGTTCAATTTACACCGCAGCAAATTTCAGGCTGCACACCTGTACAAGTAAATTTCCAAAACATCTTTTCCGTTCCGCCTGGATCAACGTATAGTTGGAATTTGGACGATCAAACTCTTTCGTCATCTGCTAATCCTTTACACAATTATACTGTACCGGGATTATACGACGTGTCTTTGACTATTACTACGCCGGAAGGTTGTAGTGCATCACAAATTGTTGAGGAGGCTATTCATGTATTCGGCTTTCCACAGGCAGATTTTTCGCAGTCGGATCAGTCTGTATCGTCACTTACGCCTACGGTTTCTTTCTTCGATGAAAGTATAGATGCGGTATGGTGGAGCTGGGATTTTGGTGATGGAACTACCGCTTTTGGTGACCGTAATCCTAGTCATCAATTTGCGGATAGTGGAACTTATATAGTTCAATTGGTTGTCTCGAGCGCCGGTGGCTGTCTTGATACCATTACCGGAGTTGTTAGAGTGGAGCCTGAGTCGTCAATTTTTATACCCAACGCATTTACGCCCAACGGCGATGGAGTAAACGATGGATTTATTGCTCAAGGCGTAAATATTATTCGTTACGAAATGTGGATCATCGATCGTTGGGGATTGCCAATATTCCACAGTGTTTCATTTGATCATCCATGGAATGGAACGTATATGGATAACGATCGACCTTGTCAGAATGACGTTTACGAATATGTAATTGAGGCGATGGATATCCGAGGTCGACTGAACCGTTATATCGGACATGTTACCCTGGTTCGCTAATATCAATTAGCGGTAATTTTTTGGGGCGATTCAAATTTTTGCAGCAGAGCTGAAATGGCCATTACTAGCAAACATCCGCCTACATTAAGCCAAAGAAAGGCTGTCAGTTCCAACTTCCATGCAATCACTATTAGTAATTCAGTAGCAATAGCTGCAATAAAAACTGCATTTCCTTTTACTTGTTTAAGGAAAAATGCTGTGAGAAAAATGCCAAGAATTGTCCCATAAAACAAGGATCCCAATATGTTAACAGCTTCGATCAAGTTTCCAAGTTTGCCAGCTTCCAGCGCGACAATGATGCAGAAGATTCCCCATCCGGCAGTGCTCCATTTTGAAATAGCTACATATTCTTTTTCAGTTCTGTCTTTCCTGGAAAATCGTTTGTAAAAGTCGATAACTGTTGTTGACGCGAGTGAGTTTAATCCGCTTGCTGTTGATCCCATTGCTGCTAGCAGTATGATGGCCATCAAGAGTCCAATTAGGCCGTGCGGCAGCTGCTGAAGGACAAACGTTAGAAATACGTAGTTGGTGTCGTTGGTGTCTGCACCAGGATTGTTTGCTTGAATGATCTTGAAGGCCGATTCGCGCATAGCATCACACTTTTTTTCATCTTGTTGTAAGACGGTGCGTAGCCGGTTGATTTCATTCTTATTGTCGTTTTTCAAAGCAGTAGTCAATTGAAAAACATGTTCCCGCTTTTCAAGTTGGGCTGCTTGATAATCTTTTTCGATAGTTGTAAATGCTACTTTTCCGCTTGTTGGAGTTAGTTTTTGTATTTCAGTTTGATTGAAGTAAATCGGTGGTGTGTTGAATTGATAAAAAGTAAATACCAAAGTGCCAATCAGCAAGATGAAAAATTGCATGGGTATTTTCACCATGCCATTCATGATTAATCCCAGCTTACTTTCGGTGTTTGACTTGCCGGTGAGGTATCGTCCAACTTGTGACTGGTCTGTTCCGAAATAGGACAGTTGAAGAAAAAATCCACCGATTATTCCCGACCAAATATTGTAGCGATTGTTTAAATCAAAAGTTGTATCGATTGCATTAAGCCTTCCCATTTTACCGGCAATGTGCAGCGCCTCTGCGACACCAACTTCTTTCGGTAATAGATGTATGACCATCCAGCCGGCAATGAACAGTCCTGAAAAAATGATCAGCATTTGTAAAAGTTGCGTGTACGAAACGGCTTTAGTACCGCCAAGCACCGTGTAAAGTATTACAATCCCGCCTGTAAAAATAGTTGTTATGCGGATGTCAATTTGAAGTAAAGTCGACAAGACTATAGCCGGTGCGTATATGGTTATACCTGTAGATAGTCCACGTTGCAACAAGAATAGAAAAGCAGTCAGCGTTCTTGTCTTTGCATCGAAACGATTCTCTAAGTATTCATAAGCGGTAAATACATTTAGATTCCTAAATCTTGGTATAAAGGCATAACACAATACAATCATCGCTAATGGCAAGCCAAAGTAAAATTGAACAAACCTTAATCCATCGCCATACGCTTGCCCTGGCGCGGAAAGAAATGTAATCGCGCTGGCTTGTGTTGCCATAACCGAGAGTCCAACATGATACCACGGTAATGCGCGGTCGGCCAAGAGGTAACCACTGAGATTTCTTAGGTGGCGACTCTTCCAAATGCCATATACAACAATGCTAAACAAAGTAACGGCAAGAACAAGCCAATCGAGAGTGCTCATGAGAAATGCCGGGTAAAAATGTAAAGCAAGAAAATGGATACTACGAGAAACAGGAATAGCAACAAATAGAGTCTAGTCCAGTTTAAATTTCCATCGTTTTCCGAATTTCTCATGGATGTGGTGGTAGCTCAATAAGGTTGGTAAACAAACGATATGCGCCTGGAACACCGGCTGGCAATTCGCGGAAGAAGGCTAGTCCGGTATAAACGAAATTTCCTTTTCCATACTTAGCAATTATCAAACTGCCGTTGGCCGGATTCTCACCGGTGTCGTTCATGGATAATGGTTTTGTAAACGCGGAATCTGTTTCGCTCGCAAAATAGATTCCGCGCTCCTGTATCCATCCTTCAAAATCTTCAGAGGTGATTTTATTCGGTGTGTTCAGGCAACTATGATCAGGCAGCGCAAACCGTACTTCAGCATTTTCCTCGGTTACTCTTTCGCGGGATATGGTGAAAGGATACGGACCGATTTTTGCTTGCACAGGACCAATTCTATTGTTGGTATTGTATTGTACGATCAAATTACCGCCGTTCTTGATATAATCCATCAGGCGGTTATAATACGATTGCATTCGCTCTTCCGTATTATAGGCGCGAACACCGGTTATAATGGCTTGATAGTCGTCCAGATTGCCTTCGGTTAAAGTTTTTATATCCAGAATGTCTACACTGTACCCAATTTGTTCCAGGCAATTCGCCACATCATCTCCTGCGCCCTCTATGTACCCAATTCGACCGCCCGGAGAATTGATAGGAATATTTACAAGTTCAATGGCAGCGGGACTCAATCTGAATTGTGATGGTATATGGTCGTAATCTATTCGCTGCATAGATTGGTTGTAATTGCCATCTTGTGTTATTGCTGCAATAGCTAACTTGCCGGTATTGCTTCCTTTCTCCGGAATAATAGCAATCTCCAGCTGTTGTTCATCGCCCTTCTTTTTCAACTCAAAGTTTGGGTTTGCCAAGCTAAACTTCCAGCCGTCTGCCGAGAAGCATTCAATTATCCCGCGTTGATCAGAAGCATTGGCCCGGATGGTCAACATTACTTTGGTTGTTTTTCCATTGGTCGTTACGATGCTCTTTCGGTTAAATTGCAGCGTCACCGGCGGAACAATTTCTAATGGGCGATACACTTCGCCGCGTACAGGGTCGGTTGATTTATGAACTACACTTCTTACAACTTCAAGTGTACACTTTTCTACAGCGATTCGCATAGTGGCGGAAAGAAATGGATGGTTCTCGGGTTGACCAATAAATTCTTGTGCCGGTAAGCTGAAGCGGCCTTTGGTAGGTGCTACTTTTAACCAATATGGATCGGAGTAGACGAGTGTGTCGCGTTTCTTTTCAATTGGGTTCTTATGCGTAAGCGTTATCGATTCCTGTTCCCGGATATTTTTATAAAGTAGCGTATCTTTTCCGTCCGGATAGGTGATCGATTGCAATTCAACCGGTAGTTTCCCACGATTCACTAATTGGATGGTTAGATCGCAATTGACGCCCGGCGATAATGTTGGCTCTGCAGAATATGCTTCGGTCCAAACACCGGCACAATGAAGGATAACCTGTTCGGTTTGTGCAAGCTTTTGTTTTTTCCAATAACGTATGGATTCATCGCTATCGGGTAAATTCAATAATTGCTCTCGAATATTGATCAGTTGTTTAACGCTCTTTTCCGGTTCGCGAGGATTAAAAGTATTGGCGCACGATAGGATAGATGTGGAAATTTGGAGATCAGGAGAAAGATCGTCCCAGTTTTTAATCAATCCTTCTAACGGATCATTCGTTGCAGAATCGCCTTTGAGTTGCTTGAAATACTCGATAACTGCTCCGCGTGTTTTAGCAGATCCGAAACCTTGGCTCTTATGATTCGTTCGGCTATCAGCTGCAATTTCACCGTAGCTCAGCCCTAACAATGGATTGTAAACTCCGACATCTATTTTTAATTGGTCCGGCGAAGTGGTATTCGTTCCGCCGAAGTTAAAAGTGTTCCAAAATAGGCGCTTCGTTTTCCAAACTGTTGTAGAGCTGAGCTGCCACGAAAATTTTGAAGGATCTGCTGCAGCGTCGAAAGCTTCTTCCGCCAACAACGCGGATGCAGTATGATGGCCATGTCCGCCTTCGCCCGTTGTAGGAAAACGGCAGATGATTACATCCGGTCGAAAATTGCGAATAATCCAAACTACATCAGAAATTATGCTGTCTTTATTCCAGTAGTCGAGCGTTTCCTCTGGCTTTTTAGAATAACCAAAATCATACGCTCTTGTGAAATACTGTTCAGCACCATCGACACGACGCGCGGCTAATAGTTCCTGAGTTCTTATTAAGCCCAACAATTCTCCTTGTTCCTTGCCGATTAAATTTTGCCCGCCGTCACCTCGAGTTAGCGAAAGATAGGCAGTCCTGACTTTGCGTTCGTTAGCGAGGTAGGATAATAAACGGGTGTTTTCATCGTCCGGATGGGCGGCAATATAGAGTACAGAACCAAGAACGTCCAGTTTTTCGATATCCAGTAATAATTTGCCTGAAGGGCTGTGAGGCGAAGGTTGAGCAAAAAGTAGTGGGCTGATGAAAAATAGTGCTGTGAGTAGCTGTATCAACCGGAAGAAATTTTTCATAGCAGTAGAATTCTTTGCGCTTTTGTTTATAGAAGTTAACAATTGTCAGCTATTCCTTATAAGCAAATTGTATATTTGATTGGCATTTCAAAGATACGCAACTGCTTTTAATTTGTTTGTCCATTAATGACGGTTAAGGAGTCCGATTCTTTACAAGGATTATCTGCACGCGAGGTAGAATCTTCGAGAATAGCTCATGGCGACAATCGACTACCTGTTTCGCGACGTCATACGATTGAGATTATACGAAGCGTTCTTTTTGAGCCAATGCTGCTCTTGTTACTTGTTGCTTGTGCACTCTATTTTATCACTGCTCAATTTGAAGAAGGTTTCATCATGCTGTTTGCCATCTTTTTGGTGGCCGGAATTTCAATTTTTCAGGAAGTGAGAAGCGAAAAAGCACTTTCGGCTCTTCGTGAATTAATGCGACCGTTAACTACAGTCATTAGGCAAGCAAAAGAGACTGCGGTTTCCGCCGAAGATATCGTGGTCGGCGATATTTTACGAGTAGCCGAGGGTGAGCTGGTTGTTGCTGATGCATCATTAATAGAACTGAATGATCTTTCCGTCGACGAGTCGATTTTAACCGGCGAATCACTTCCTGTGCAGAAAAAGTCTGCCGATGAAAAATTATTTGCCGGAACTACCGTTGTTTCCGGTAGTTGCCTGGCTAGGGTTACTGCTGTTGGTGTAAACAGTGAAATTGGCAAGCTGGGTCTTTCGTTGCGTACTGTCAAAGAGGAGAAGACGCAGCTGCAGCAACAAATTGCTCACTTTGTAAAGTATATGGCAGTAGTTGGATTGGTGGCATTCCTGGTTATCTGCGTTTATCATTATATTGAAAGTCGTGATTGGGTGCATAGTCTTTTCCATGGACTAACACTTGCTATGGCGATCATTCCGGAAGAAATACCAGTTGCTGTTACTACGTTTATGGCGCTCGGTGCTTATCGGATGATTCGGAAAAATGTCCTCGTTCGTCATGCGCAAACAGTAGAAGCACTTGGTGCAGCTACTGTAATCTGTGTCGATAAGACCGGTACTATTACCCAGAATAAGATGTCGGTTGCTGCTGTTTATTTATTGGCAAGCGATACTCGTTATGAAAAATTGGAAGCTGTTCAGTCTGATCATATCAACGCTTTTTTAAAAGCCGCCCGAATGGCATGTGAACCGGTAGTATTCGATCCTATGGAGCGTGCAATTGATGAGCTCTGCCAGACTGTATTTAAATTTGAGCTCAGTCAAAAGATGGTTCACGAGTATCCGTTATCAGGCCATTTTCCGATGATGACGCACGTTTTTCCGATGGCAGAAGGTGGATATTACGCAGCGATTAAAGGTGCCCCGGAAGGTGTTTTGAAAGCATCGTCAGCATCAGTATCCGAAACAGAACTGATTCATCGTCGAGCAAAAGAATTAGCTTCTTCCGGTTTCCGTGTATTAGCAGTCGGAGAGGCCGAGCTTCCGGAGGGTTCTCCATTCCCTGAAAATCAAGAAGAGATTGATGTAAAAATTTTAGGACTCATTGCATTCAGTGATCCTATCAAGGAAAACATCCCGGATGTGCTGCAGTCGTTTCGCTCTGCCGGCATTGCGGTAAAAATGATTACAGGTGATTATCCCGAAACAGCTTGTCGAATAGCTTCGCTGGCAGGCTTTGAAGCACCCAATAAATTTCTGACCGGAGAGCAGTTAAAGAATATGACCGATGCAGAACTTTCTGTGGCCATACGGGATGTGGATGTTTTTGCTCGCGCAATGCCCGATACCAAACTTCGAATTATTCAGGCGCTAAAGACCAACGGTGAAGTGGTCGCAATGACCGGTGATGGTGTCAACGATTCGCCGGCACTTAAGGCAGCTAATATTGGTATTTCCATGGGAAAGCGCGGCAGTGAAGTAGCCAGGCAA
>JBEGUX010000319.1:0-3887 GCA_041178685.1 Bacteroidota bacterium | reverse complement strand
TCCACCTCCTCCTGAACAAAGATCAATAATACGATTGTGGCCACTCTTGTCTATGCCTTTTCGAAGTAGCGGAAGTATTCCTTTATAAAGTCGAATGCGATCGGATGCATATTGTAAGTAGTCGGTGATGCCCTCGCGAATGGCGTTAGGTAGCCAGGATTGATCCTCCAGCTCGAAAAGATGTCTGCGTTTCATGTCGTTGAACTATTTGTGTGTGTTGTCTTTTAGACTTCACTAAAAATAGATCGAACGTCATGCACTAATTGGATGCAACGAGCCAATACCTTTCAAGCGTAAGAAAGGAAATGGAATTTACTGTAAAGAGAGGTTAAATACGGTATTTACCGGGCGCCAGCACTGAATTTGGATCAGTGGCTGTTTTTATGCTTCGAAGAAAACTGTAAGTTTCT
The DNA here is from genome assembly GCA_041178685.1 of Bacteroidota bacterium. Taxonomy (GTDB): domain Bacteria; phylum Bacteroidota; class Bacteroidia; order AKYH767-A; family 2013-40CM-41-45; genus Pollutiaquabacter. Next base: position 3,477 of record JBEGUX010000319.1, on the reverse strand, counting down.
TCGGGTATTGAAGGCAAATTATCATACATGCCGGAGCCGCTGCGGTAAGGTAAATAGCCGGCTGCGATTAATGCTTCGCTGCACTTCGATGTGAATGCTGCGGCACGGGAAATTTCATCAGGTGTGCGAGGGTAAGTCACATTGGAAATCAACACCAGTGTCCGCGGAGTTTCTGCTGTTAGCGTGATACGAAACTCATAGTTGTTTTCTTTGAAAAGATTTTCAAGTAGGCGGACAGCAGTTACTGCATCTTCTCCATTAGCCGGAATAGTAGCATTAATCCAGCTGAAGCAAGTGGAGTAGTTGCCGGTATTCAGTTCTTTTGACGATAGTTGATCATCATTCAAAAGTGTCCGTAAAGGTTCATCAGTGGGTTTGCCGGTTTGTAAGTCGTAAATATCACGAAGCGCTGCATAGACATCCAGTGAAAATACATGTTCGTGAATCCATTTTACCAGCTCGAGCATTCGTTTTCCGAAAAACCAGAGCGAATAGGAGCTGGCATGTTGACGGAATATTTTTTTAATATATCGTTCCTTGGAGCGCACCACTGAAGCAGGACCAGTAATGGCACCGCTAAGATTCCAGGCCCCTACCAGTTTATTGTCTTTTTCACCAACAGCACGCGAACGATTGGCGATGTGTACGGCACTTTTAACCACGCCACTTAGGCGGAGTTCTCTAACGGCTTCGACAATATTGGCAAGACTATCTTCTTTCTTGGAAGATAAAACGAACATGCTCACTACTTCCGGTTTGGGCATGAGCTCAAACGTAAGTTCAGTGATTATTCCAAGGTTGGATTGTGAGAACAGGCCTTCCAGCATTGGTCCGATACCATAGCGATAAGTATTGGCAGTACGTGCATTCGGGTAGCCGGAAAAACCGGTACGAATGATCTTGCCTTCACCGGTAACTGCAGTGAGGTGTATAATGGTAGCAAAACGATCCCCATATTCCGTATGACCAAAGCCGCGTTCGAGCATATTGCCGACCACGCTGGCATCAATACCAGCGCCGGTCACATCCAACATTAAACGGCTTTTTTGGTGTTGCAGATGCTCGTATAATTGGCCCTGTGAGACGCCTGGTTGTATGGATACAGACCCCAATTTTTCGTCAACTGCCAGGATCTTGTTCATTCGGCTCAAATCAACAATTACCTGTCCGGAAGCAGTTCCCTGAGCGTCTCCGTAGCCTAGATTTCGTCCGCGTGAAATGGTAAATAAAGAAACACGTTTTTCATTAGCCCAGCGAACGAGTTGTGCGACCTCATCCGTAGAAACGGGAAAAACCACTGCCGCGGGACGACAAGTGGTTCCGTTAATGCTGGCAGCGTAGCGATTTAAGGTGTTTTCGTCAGTGACGATCGCTTGGGCCGAAAGAAATGATGTTAGGCTTCCTGCAAGGAGGAGGTCCGATTCCATATTGTTCCGATGAAACGTTCAACCGAAGATGCGAATTCCGGACGAGAAATAAAATTCTCGGGATTGAACTGATAACGGTTATTGAAATCGAATTCTAAGGGTTCGTTATAAATCTTCTGAGGTGCATCCAGGGATAAGGTTTCCAGTGCTTTCCCATTAGCATGAAGAAGGATTACAGGAGCAGTATTGAGGGATTCATATCCGCGGATTTCACCAACCGGCTTGAAGCCAAAAGTTTGGTTGAAGAAGTTGACGCGACGCGGATGAACACCTACCACATAATCGTGATGGTTGCTATACACTCCGAAGCGTGCCACGCCTGACATTAATTCAAGAATATTGGAGAAATTGTTACGTCCGCGGGCGTCGGCAAGCAGGCCAATTTCGATAAGCTTTTTCCCTTCGCTGCGCAATTGATCGAGTTCACGCTTATAATAATTATCGAGAGGAAGTCCTCGTTCACTATCTAGTACACCGGAAACCGTACAGACTGTATGGCCCATTTTATTACCGGTGATTACGGCTGTATTGTTGGATAGATACTCCGGAAATGTAAATACCGAAAATTCGTTAGGTGCGATCAGAGATGCCGCAAGGTATTGCTTGTAGACCAAGCACCAAGCTTCTAAGACTTCGTTTAACGTTGAGGCTACTTTGTAATTCATTGTTGTGTGTGTTGGTTGAACTGTTGAATTGAATAATACTGCAGTTTAACCAATTCGCATTCGGTGTATTCGCCCGATAGTGGGGTGATATTACAGATGTAAGAAACGGACCAATTCAGTAGGAAAAATGAAGTAATCCGCGCCAATCTAAATTATCTACTTAAAGAAAGTTCAGAGAAATTCCCCAACTTTAAGCCATAAATATACAGTTTAAGCGGTGGTTTTGTTTCAACCGTTTTCCCTGTAACTACTGAAAATACAGTACGTTTGGAGCCAATACCTATGGAACACCGCGATAATCAAGCACTTCAGCACTCCAGTATATTTGGGATTGAAAATGAAGTCGAATTCGCGCGTGTAGCGTTGGATGTGTTCCACTATCAATCAGAGTCCTGTAGTGTCTATAAACGTTATTTACAACTGCTGGACGTACACGCACAATCGGTAGTCTCAGTTGCTGAAATCCCCTTTTTACCCATAGAAATTTTTCGAGAAGCTCCGGTAATTGCAGAGGGTACAGTTGCTCAAATGGTTTTCCGGAGCAGTGGAACTACCGGAACGATAACTTCGTCGCATCACGTCGCAGATCTTTCTATGTATCGTGAGAGTTTGTTGAAGGGGTTTCGTCGTTGTTATGGATCTCCGGCTGATTACACCTTTCTTGCTTTATTGCCCACCTATATTGAGCGCCCGGATGCTTCTCTTATATATATGGTAAAAGCGCTCATGGAGGATTCCGGACAACCATTTAGTGGTTTTTACATCGATGACCTGGATGCACTTTACCATCGAATTATCGAATTGCAAAAGGCCGGGAAAAAGATTTTTTTACTGGGAGTAACTTTTGCGTTACTTGATTTTGCAGACCGCTATAGCTTGCAACTTGATAATGCAATTGTTGTGGAAACCGGAGGCATGAAAGGCCGCCGCAAAGAGATAATACGGGATGACTTGCATGAGCGCTTATGTGAGCGATTGGGTGTCAACACTATTCATTCCGAATACGGCATGACGGAATTACTTTCGCAAGCTTGGTCGAAGGGTTCAGGCCGTTACACAACTCCACCGTGGATGCACATCGATATCGGTGATATGAATGATCCATTTCAGCGTTTAGGCGAAGGCACAACAGGTGTAATTCGTGTCATCGACCTCGCTAATCTCTATTCATGTTCTTTTATTGCCACGCAAGATATTGGTAAAAAATACGCTGATGGCACCTTTGAAGTGCTTGGTCGAATTGATAATAGTGATCTGCGTGGATGTAATCTAATGGTTCAATAAAGTCAAACGAAAATTTATACGAATAAAAAAAGGCCGCCCTTTCGGACGGCCTTTCGTTTGCTTAATCTGCAACTTATTTGTTGAGGATGAGCTTGTCGTAA
>JBEGUX010000318.1:0-4465 GCA_041178685.1 Bacteroidota bacterium | reverse complement strand
TTTGTATCAATGTGTGGATGCACAATGACACGAGCTAGTCCAGGCTGACCGACGCGGTGCTGAAAATCATCGGGCAGTAAAACCCAGTTGTTCATGAACGTTACCGGCACAATGGGCACTTGTTTCTCAATGGCTAACATGAATGGGCCGTTTTTAAATCGTCCCATCTTCGGTCCGTTATGATGAATTGTTCCTTCCGGAAAAAGTGCAACACTAATTCCTTTTTCTACATCAGTCCCGGCTCGAAGTAATGAACGGTGTGAGTCCACCTTACTTTTCCGGTTGACGGGAATGTTCATCTTTTCAAAAAACTTCCGGAACAAGGGCACTTTAAGCAATTCCGCTTTTCCCATCGTATGGAAATAAACGGGAATACTTAAGTAAATAAGCATTATGTCCAAGTAGGAAGTATGATTGGGACAAATTACGTACGCCTGACCTGGTTTGAATTCCATTCTTCGATCTACGGTATAAAATATGCCCACCGGCCACAAAATGAGTCGAGCCCAGAGTTTTTTAAGCTTAAAAACCAACGGGAACCACTTTTCTCGCGATAGAAACACATAGAATACAGGAAAAAGCAAGAAAAATGTCAATACCGCATTGATAAAAAACAGAGACCGCCAAATCCATTGGAACGGAAAAAGAAGGTATTGGAGCAGTTTTTTCACTTCTATCTGCAATAATGATGAAAAAAAAGGAAAAACCGGCTATTCTTAATAAGTCCCTGCTAGTTTTAGGGTCAACGGGTGAAGTCTTAATTTACTGATTTTAAAAGGATAAGACAATTAAAAGTGGCTAAAAATTGGGTTTTAATGAAGAAACTTGTACCTTTGTGCCCCCTTAAAATTACAGGACTTAACACGATGGGAAGGTCAAGGGACTACGTAGTCGAATTCGGGGCATTGCCTCTGGGCGAACACGAATTCGAGTTCGAAGTGGATGATACGTTCTTTCAACAGTTTGAAAATTCTATCCTTCAACATGGAAAGATAGATGTACTGGTGGTATTGGAGAAGAAATCTAACATGTTGTTGTTGGATTTCACGCTTCAAGGTGAAGTTACGGTAACCTGCGACCGGTGTCTTGATAATATGACGCTGGAAATGGAAGGTTACACGGAACTGATCGTCAAATTAGGCGATCACTCGGAGGAAGAAGCAGAAGATGTGATCATGATTCCTGCTACCGAACATCAACTGGATCTTGCGCAGTACATTTATGAATGTATTTCTGTAATGGTTCCGATGCGAAATGTACATCCCGATGATGATGAAGGAAATTCAACCTGCAATCCGGAAATCATCCGTGAAATAGAAAAACATCAGCACTCCGAAGCGCCGGGTGAAATTGATCCTCGTTGGGAGATGCTGAAAAAGATCAATTTGAATTAAACGAAAATAACAAGTAATAAAATTACGCCATGCCAAATCCTAAACACCGACACTCCAAATCACGCCGAGATAAGCGTCGCACACATTGGAAAGCAGAAGTTCCTACTGTTGCTGTTGACCCTACCACCGGTCAGCCGCACCTCTTTCACCGCGCTCACTGGTACGAGGGAAAACTCTACTATAAGGGCCGCGTGATTATGGAAAAAGAGGAGTCGCTCTAAGCGTTGCTCAAGCATTGACAGTTGACAGTTGACAAGTCGTCCGCCGACTCGTCAACTGTTTTTCTTATCGGGCTATTTTCACATTCAACCGAAACAGTGATAAATGAAGATCGGAATTGACATAATGGGCGGCGATTACGCCCCCGTCGAAACGGTAGCAGGTGCCGTGCAAGCATTGCGCGAACTACCGGAAAATGTTCGCCTGGTTCTTATCGGTGATGCCGCTGTCATCGAAAGTGAATTAGGTAAACATGGCGTATCCCCTTCATCTTTTGAAATCGTTGACGCTCCTGAAGTAATTGGTATGGGCGAACATCCTACCAAAGCGTTTCAGCAAAAAACAAATTCGAGTATTACAGTAGGCTTCCATCTCCTGAAAGAGGGGAAGATTGATTCTTTCGCCTCTGCAGGAAACACCGGAGCCATGCTCGTTGGTTCGATGTTTACCGTGAAAGCTGTTCAGGGAATTCTTCGTCCTGCAATTGCTACCCTTTTACCGAAAGTCAGCGGCGGATGGGGACTATTGCTGGACGTTGGCGTCAACGCTGATTGCAAACCTGAAGTGTTACAGCAGTTTGCCGTATTAGGAGCTCTGTATGCACAACATATTCTACATATCGCTCAGCCAAAAGTTGGTCTGATGTCTATCGGCGAGGAAGAAGAGAAAGGAAATCTGTTGGTTAAAGAGACGCACGCTTTACTTAAAGAAATGAGCGACATTCACTTCATCGGCAACGTGGAAGGGCGTGATTTATTCAACGACAAAGCTGATGTGATCGTAACCGACGGCTTTACCGGTAACGTTATGCTCAAAGAGGCGGAGTCGTTTTATGCTATTATCAAAAAACGTGGTATCAGCGATCCTTATTTTGATCGTTTTAATTATGAAGATTATGGCGGAACGCCTATTCTGGGCATTAACTCCACGGTCATCATCGCACACGGCATTTCAAAAGCTAAAGCCATAAAAAACATGGTACTTCTTTCAAAGGAAGTGGTGAGTGCCGGTCTCTCAGAGCGCATTGCAGCAGCTTTTTCAAAAGAAGCCGTCAATTAACGGCTACGCTTTTCTGCTGACTTGCTATTGTATATTTTTTACATTTGCCGCTCTTAGTCAATTACCATGAGCAAAATTACAGCAGCTATTACCGGCATCGGAGGATACGTTCCTGAGTATATCTTGACCAATCAGGAATTGGAAAAAATGGTAGAAACCACCGATGAGTGGATCATGACGCGTACCGGCATCAAGGAACGCCACATTTTAAAGGGTGAAGGTTTGGGGACTTCCGATTTGGGTGCGCCTGCTGTTTTAAACCTTTGCAAAAAACGTGGTATTGATCCGATGGAAATCGATATGCTCATTTGTGCTACCACTACTCCTGACCATCTTTTTCCTGCAACAGCCAACATCATCTGTGATAAGATAGGTGCCAAAAATGCTTTTGGCTACGACATTTCTGCTGCATGTTCCGGCTTCCTTTATGCATTAGTAACCGGCTCTAAATTCATTGAGTCCGGTCAATATAAAAAGGTGGTAGTTGTTGGCGCTGATAAAATGTCCAGCATTGTCGATTATTCGGATCGCACTACGTGTGTATTATTCGGCGACGGTGCAGGTGCAGTTCTACTTGAACCCAATGCAGAAGGATACGGCGTGTTGGATTCTATTCTTCGCAGCGATGGTTCCGGTCGAATTTACCTTCACCAGAAAGCAGGTGGTTCAGTAAAACCTCCGACACATAAAACCATTGACGATAAAGAGCATTACGTATTTCAAGACGGTCAACCGGTGTTCAAATTTGCAGTTACCAAGATGGCGGATGTGTCTGCCGAAATCATGGAACGAAATCATCTCACCGGCAATGATGTAGCATGGCTGGTTCCTCATCAGGCTAACAAACGTATCATTGATGCTACCGCCAAGCGGATGGAAGTTGGTCCAGAAAAGGTAATGTTGAACATTCAGAAATACGGTAACACTACCAGCGGTACCATTCCGCTTTGTCTGTGGGATTACGAATCCCAGCTCAACAAAGGAGACAACCTGATACTGGCTGCCTTTGGCGGTGGATTCACCTGGGGTAGCGTTTGGCTGAAGTGGGCCTACTAAAGGAACGCCACCAACCTATTAACTCGTTGTTTTTCAGGGGTTTTCAAATAGGCCACTCCTTGCTTGGTTTCATTTTTTCACGTAGGTTTGACATTCGATTTAAGGCTTAAAACGCGTTTTTTAGCGTAAAAAGGGCTTAATTAAACTCAACTACCGTGAAAAGTAAAAAACCAACCGTAAAGGCAGCAAAAGCTGCCGCCCCTTCAACTTCCCAACCAATGAATATCAAAGAAATTGAAAGTCTGATCCAGTTCGTTCAGAAAAGTGGCGTAAGTGAGGTGAGCCTGGAACAAAAGGATTTCCGGATCATCATCAAAACCTCGCACGGTCAACAAGTCATTGCTGCTCCGGTGATGCAAACTGTGGCTGCAGCACCTGCGCCAGTTGCCGCACCTGCTCCTGCTGCTGCTCCTGCTACTCCGAAAGCAGAGGCGCCAAAAGCTGCTGACGAATCCAAACTGGTAACGATCAAATCACCAATGATTGGAACGTTCTACCGTTCTTCAACTCCCGACAAGCCGGCATTCGTAAATGTTGGCGACGAGATCAAAGCCGGAAAAGTGCTTTGCATCATCGAAGCAATGAAGCTGTTCAACGAAATCGAATCCGAGGTATCCGGACGTATTGTAAAAGTACTGGTTGACAATGCTACACCGGTAGAATACGACCAGCCATTGTTCCTTGTCGATCCTAGCTAATCAACCTGCAGGATAGACAATTCCAACACTTTCGATTCA
>JBEGUX010000317.1:0-2648 GCA_041178685.1 Bacteroidota bacterium | reverse complement strand
AAATGAAACGTTGATCAGCATTTGATTTGAGTACATCGTCAAAGTGGATCGGCTCATCAAGTTGCGGCAAATAAGCTTGGAAGGATTGCTTCATGGCAGAGACAAGAATCTTTTCAAAACGATCGGTGCGAAGCGCCTTCCGTTCAGAGCGCCGGCAAAGCAAAGGAGTAATGCGATCTATTCCAATTTCTGTTGCCTTCTCTAAAAACCATTCCAGTCGGTCGGTATTTTTTGTCGGTGCAATAGCAATTTGTAATCTGTAAGGACGGCGTTTGTATCCGACTTCTTTTTTTTCAATTCTTGCGCGACAGTGGGTATAATGTGTGTCCTCGAGTATTGCTGAGTACATCGTTCCTCTGCCGTCGGTAAAGTATAGTCGGTCACCTTCCGAATACCGAAGTACTTTTACCAAATGGCGCGCTTCTTCCTCTGGAATTAAGACATGATCGCTCAGTGTTTCGGTGGTAAAAAAAAGTTCCGCCATAGACCTTTTGTGTGGATATGTCAAGATATAAAAAAAGGCGTGCATTGCACACCTTTAAAAATCTGTTAAATACTGTTTAAGCGCTCACAGCTACTTTTGGAGCTGCTTGCATTATTTCATCGTTGGCAAAGTTTGCATACTGCTCAAAGTTCTTGATGAACGATGCCGCAAGCGTGTTTGCCTTATGGTCGTAGTCGTTTTTATCTTTCCACGTGTTACGCGGATTCATGATTTCATCAGGAACACCAGGACAAGTGGAAGGCATTGACAGGCCGAAGGTAGGCAGCGTTTCATAATTAACGTTGTCTAACCCGCCATTCAAGGCTGCAGTAATCAATGCGCGAGTGTACGATAGCTTGATACGGGAACCAACTCCATAGGATCCGCCGGACCAACCGGTGTTCACCAGCCAAACATTTACGTTGTGCTTTTTCAGCTTTTCACCCAATAGCTCGGCATATTTTGTAGGATGCAAGGGAAGAAACGCCTTTCCAAAGCAAGCCGAGAAAGTGGTTGTTGGCTCTGTAATGCCCACTTCAGTACCAGCTACTTTAGCAGTGTATCCTGAAATGAAGTGGTACATAGCTTGTCCGGCGTCCAACTTAGAAATAGGAGGGAGCACACCGAATGCATCACAGGTCAGGAAGAAAATGTTTTTCGGAATACCTGCAACCGAAGGTTCAACGGCATTGTCGATATGATGAATTGGATAAGCTGCGCGCGTATTCTCTGTCTTGCTGATATTATCGTAGTCAACCGTAGTCGTGCCTTCAATGAATTCAACGTTCTCTACAATAGCGCCAAAACGAATCGCATTGAAAATTTGAGGTTCTTTCTCAGCAGAAAGGTTAACGCATTTAGCATAACATCCACCCTCGAAGTTGAACACTGAGTTTTCTGCCCAGCCGTGCTCATCATCTCCAATTAAACCGCGATTAGGGTCAGCAGAGAGTGTAGTCTTTCCGGTACCGGACAAACCAAAGAAGACAGCCGTATCACCGTCTTTACCAATATTGGCCGAGCAGTGCATCGACAGTACTTTTTTGTCGTGTGGAAGAACGTAATTGAGAACTGAGAATATTCCTTTTTTGATTTCACCGGTATATCCCGTTCCACCAATCAAAATTATATGCTTGGTGAAATTAACAATGGCAAAATTAGATTGACGAGTTCCGTCACGCTGTGGATCAGCATCAAATCCCGGAGCACAAATAATACTCCAGTCGGCATGAACCGTTTTCAGGATTTCCTCACGGGAAGGACGGAGGAAGAGGTTGCTGGCAAAAAGGTTCTGCCAAGGCGATTCGGTAACTACCCGTATATTCAGTCGGTATGCAGGGTCTGCACATGCATAAGCATCGCGTACATAGATTGTTTTTCCCTGCAAATATGAAGTGACTCGATCGTACAAACGATCGAACTTTTCTGAATCAAACTTGATATTGATATCACCCCACCAAACCGATTTTTCGGTTGTTTCATCACAGACGATAAACTTGTCTTTGGGAGAACGTCCGGTGAATTTTCCGGTATCTACTGCCAATGCGCCGGTATCGGTTAATACACCTTCACCACATACAATGGTTTCTTCCACCAGTTCTGCAGGTGTCAAATTCCAATAGGCATCAGCTACATTCCGGATACCGAGATCGGCGATTGTCGCATCCTTCGCTTTTAATCCGAATTCGTTCATAGTCAGGTGTTTTTGGGTTAAATAATTGATTACAAAGGTAGCAAAAAGTCAGGAAGTGGCCAATTTAAGGCCTTTTCTGGTGTTTACAGGGCTGATTTTCATAGGTATTTACCTGTTTCACCGTTTTTAGTCTTTCGTTGGCAGCTGTAATAAATTCCATTTGCTGCTCGGCAGTCATGCTGTTTAGTAAAAAACAGATTTCAGTTTCCCCCTCACGTCCCCACGAAATCTTGTCGTAGGCAATCGTCATTTTCCGTTCATTACCATAAGTCGCTACCCATTCCTCAAAACCGCGCATGCCTTCGTTGTCGGGCCCACTGGCAACTGAGTAGAAAGAAACCAGAAATCGATAAACGATTTGCGGGGTTTGAGTTTCTGATGGAATAGCTGCATCAGCAGTTGTTTCTTCAGAACTCTCCACGGCTGGTAGTGTTGCAGGATTGAAAGTGGGATAAGGTTTGGAACTTGGAT
>JBEGUX010000316.1:0-8238 GCA_041178685.1 Bacteroidota bacterium | reverse complement strand
GCATTTTCAGGGCGCCAGGTACGGAATGCATCAATATCAAGAATATCGTTGTCGACAATATTAACATCCACGTGTAATGGAATGGTAGCGCGGTTGTCTTTAAGGTTGAATGAAACGTATGTGTTGGAATCCTTGATACGATACACAAAGTTAGAACGACCTTGAATCATTCCCTGGTTGACAAGTCTGAATGCCGGCTCTTTCACAGGAACATATCCACGGTCATAAAGGAACTTGGTCCAGAAACGAACATATAATAAGTGTCCGGTAGCATGTTCAGAACCGCCGATATAGAGATCAACGTCGCCCCAATAATTTACCGCTGAAGTAGAAGCAAAATGGTTGGTATTCTGCGGATCCATATAACGCAGGAAGTACCACGAAGACCCCGCCCAACCAGGCATAGTGGTGGTCTCGAGCGGATGTCCCAGATACGACCAGTTGGCCGCGCGCGCTAGTGGCGGTTCACCCGATTCAGTTGGAAGAAACTTATCGACCTCCGGTAAAATGACAGGCAAATCTTTTTCAGCTACCGGTTTCGGAATTCCATTTTCATAGTATACCGGAATCGGTTCGCCCCAATACCGCTGACGGCCAAAAGCTGCATCGCGCAAGCGAAAATTCACTTTCCCTTTTCCTACACCATGACTCTCAATTTCACGCACGATCGTTGAGAAAGCAGCTTTGACTTCGAGTCCGTTCAGTAAACCGGAATTAACTGATTTACCTTCTTTAGCATCCCAACTCTCGACTTGAATATCCCAACCATCCGGTGCTTCAACGACTTGTAGAATTGGCAGATGGTATTTGAGCGCAAAGGCGTGATCACGTGCATCGTGCGCAGGAACAGCCATTACAGCACCGGTGCCATACCCTGCTAAAACGTATTCGCCCACCCAAACAGGAATTCGGTTTCCGTTGAATGGATGTACTACATACGCACCGGTAAAACAACCACTCACCGTTTTTCCAATTTGACGCTCACGCTCTGTTTTGTTCTTCGCCGCATTGACATACTCATCTATCTCGGTGCGATGATCGGGGGTTGTGATCTTACTTACCAACTCATGTTCAGGTGCCAGCGTGACAAATGAAACACCAAATACCGTGTCGGGACGCGTAGTGAACACTTCAATTTTTTCATCGTGGCCTTCCAGCTGGAAAAACAACGAACATCCTTCTGATCGTCCGATCCAGTTGCGCTGGTGTTCTTTGATGGAATCACTCCATTGAATTATTTCAAGGTCGTTGAGCAAACGATCGGCATAAGCTGTAATGCGCATGCTCCACTGTTTCATTTGCTTACGTTCCACCGGATGACCACCACGCTCAGATACTCCTTCTTTCACTTCATCATTAGCCAACACTGTTCCCAGTGCCGGACACCAGTTCACCCATGCTTCTCCGAGGTAGGCCAACCTGAAATTCATCAACACATCGCTTTTCTCTTTTTCAGAAAACGAATGCCATTGCTCCGACGTAAAGGCAGGCAATGTATGTTCTATATCTCCTGTCAGTAACCGATCATCTGTTCCTTCAAATCCAAACTTTTCAAAATGATCAATGAGCGAATCGATGGACTCCGCTTTATCCGATTGCGGATTGTACCAGGAATTAAACAGCTGCAGAAAAATCCATTGTGTCCATTTGTAGTAGGCAGGATCACAAGTTCTTACTTCGCGCGACCAATCATAACAGAAACCGATATTGTCTAGCTGTTCACGATAACGACTTATATTTTGTTCGGTAGTAATCGCAGGATGCTGTCCGGTTTGTATGGCGTATTGCTCTGCCGGTAATCCGAAGGCATCGTAACCCATAGGATGCAATACATTAAATCCCTTCAGGCGCTTATAGCGGGAATAGATATCCGATGCGATATATCCTAGCGGATGGCCGACGTGCAAGCCGGCACCAGATGGGTAAGGAAACATATCCAATACATAACACTTCGGCTTGGATGAGTCCGCTTCGACGCGATAAGTCTGATTATCTCTCCAGACTTTCTGCCATTTTTTTTCGATTTCCCGGTCATTGTATTCCATGGTATAGTGCGAAGATAATGAATTGCCGTGTTGTAAAAAGGGCTTCGTATTGATCGCACATGTAATTTGAAAAGAGCTCTTTATCTGTTAAAAATTATGGGTATAACACGTAGTTGAAACGTGTAATCGAGCCAGCCAATTGAATTAATTTTGGATCAATGTCTGAAACAACTGCGTCTGCCGGTACTAAGCGGCTTCGAACTTCTTATTTTTCTGTAGTCCTCAGCGTTTCGTTGGTGTTGTTTATTCTTGGACTACTGGGCATTTTGGTTATTGATGCACGTAAACTATCGGATTACGTGAAAGAGCATGTACAGCTCACGGTGTTTTTGCAAGATGGCGCATCGGAACCGGAAGTAGCAGCTTTGCAGGAGCTTATTGAAGGTGCAGCTTTTACAAAGAGTGTGCGTTATGTATCGAAAGAAGCTGCTTTGGACAGCTTACGAAAAGATTTGGGGGATGATGCGTTAGGAATGTTGGAATCCAACCCGCTGCCTGCGTCATTAGATATCAACGTCAAAGCCGAATATGCAGGTGCTGATAGTTTAAAAAAGATCAAAGAGGCATTGTCCGTCAATGAACAGCTCGTTTCAGAAGTTTCATACAAAGAGTCTGAAGTTGAACAAATCAGCCGTAACTCTCGTTCACTGGCACTGGCTTTATTGATTTTTAGCGGACTATTACTTCTGATTGCAGTGGCGCTCATCAACAATACGATGCGCCTCTCATTGTATTCCAGCCGATTTATGATTAAGAGTATGCAGCTGGTAGGCGCAACACGCGGATTTATACGCGGACCATTTTTAAAGCGCAGTTTTCTTCATGGAATGTTGTCGGGACTGATTGCCTGTGGATTGCTGATGATTATGCTGCTACTAATTTCAAATCGGTTTCCGGAAATCGGACAACTTTCAGATCTCCGATCGGTTGTTTTGCTTTTTTGCGGCATCGTAGGACTGGGAGTGCTAATTTCCGCTATCAGCACCTATTTCGCGGTCAACAAATACCTTTCTTCCCGCTCCGGGGAATTGTATTGATTACCGCTTTCTGTCCGAGTTGAGTTTTTCTAGTATATTTGTTGGACTATTTTTATCGCTATGGCAAAGAAAGAAACCAAACCCACCTTTGATTTTTCATTTGGAAAAGAGAACTACATCCTGATGATTTTAGGAATTGTTGTCATTTTCATCGGTTTCATCCTGATGGCGGGCGGAGGCTCTGAAAATCCGGCCGAATTCGATCCTTCAGTTTTCAGTACCCGTCGTATCACGGTGGCACCGCTGCTGGTGATTCTCGGCTTTGTAATAGAAGTGTTTGCTATTATCCGCAAGCCAAAAGACTGATCTCTTTCGCTAGTAGTATACAGCGAGACACGCAGCATTAGCTGCCTACAACTATGACAATCTTTCAAGCGATTTTGCTCGCGATTATTGAGGGGATTACTGAGTTTCTCCCGATCTCCTCTACAGGTCATATGGTGATTGCCTCCTCGATAATGGGCATCGCCTCCGACAATTTCACCAAACTCTTCACAGTAGCTATTCAATTCGGTGCTATACTTTCTGTGGTGGTGTTGTATTGGAGAAACTTTCTCCCGAAAGAGGGCGGCTGGCCGGCGCTCTTTATTTTCTATCGAAGGTTGGTAATTGCCTTTATCCCTTCGGCAGTTATCGGTCTGTTGCTGAAAAAGCATATCGATATGTTGCTGGAAAATGTAGTCGTTGTTGCCGTTGCGTTACTGCTAGGTGGTATCGTATTCTTGTTTATTGACCGTTGGTTCAAAGCGGCGGAAGAACGCGGAGAGCCTGAACTGACGAGCAATAAGAAGGCGTTTTTTATTGGCTGCTTTCAGGTAATCGCGATGATCCCGGGCGTTTCCCGTTCGGCAGCAACAATCATAGGTGGATTAACGCAACGGCTGAACAAGCGCGCAGCGGCTGAGTTCTCTTTTTTTCTGGCTGTTCCCACCATGTTCGCAGCAACGGTGAAAGATCTTTTTGATTATTATCAGCAAGAGAGTGGATTAGCGGATGGAGAGTTGCAACTTCTGATCATTGGGAATCTGGTCGCCTTCATCGTTGCAATGCTCGCTATAAAATCGTTCATCGCCTACCTGACGCGTCATGGTTTTAAAGTGTTTGGTTATTACCGAATACTGGTTGGGATCATCATACTGCTTTTCTATTTCTTTGGTCAACCATTAACGTTGGTATAGTGATGGGCGAAGTGCACGATCCCGGTGCGGATCTTTCTACCGGAAGAGTTATTCTCGTTGACAAGCCGCTACGCTGGACTTCCTTTGACGCCGTTCATCGTATCAAGCGAATTTTACTGAACGATGTATTAAAAGATATTGATGATCCCGTTCAGCGAAAAACGCTCAAGCGTAAACTCAAAGTTGGACATGCAGGAACCCTTGATCCGCTGGCTACTGGATTGCTGATCATTTGTACCGGTCCAATGACCAAAAAAATCATGGACATCCAATCGCAGGAAAAGGAATACACCGGAACCATTACGCTGGGCGCTGTTACTCCAACGTATGATTTAGAATCGACGCCGGAACAGTTTCGATCGATAGAAGGGATTAGCAGTGAAGATGTGGAACGTACCGCTAAAAAGTTTGTCGGAATCATCCAGCAATTCCCGCCTATTCACTCTGCTGTAAAAGTAGAAGGACAACGCGCCTATGAACTAGCCCGCGAAGGCAAAGAAGTAGCCGTCAAAGTACGTGAGATCGAAATTAAGTCGTTGAATATCATAAATATAAGATTCCCGGAAATCGATTTTTTGGTAACCTGCAGCAAAGGGACCTACATCCGGTCGCTGGCCAATGATTTTGGACGGGAATTAGGATGTGGCGGGTACCTTTCCGCGCTGCGCCGGACCCGGGTTGGTGCGTTTCGTGTGGAAGATGCCGTGGAGCCGTCGGCTTTTTTATCGTAAATTATTGTTTTTCAATTAATTATTGTTTTTCAGGGAGTGAAAATAATTATCCCAAAATGCTTGACAAGCGGGGGGATGCGGGTAGTATCTTTGCCGCCCTTAGATTGATTTTGAAGCGGTTGGTTTTTACTGCCGCAGACCACCTCCTACCCTAACCACCACAATGAAACTATCCCAATTTAAATTCAACATCCCCGACAGTCTGATTGCCACTCATCCGGCAAAGAATCGTGAGGATGCACGCATGCTGGTATTGGACCGTAAAACCGGGAAGATCGAGCACAAGAAATTTCACGACATCCTGAATTACTTTGACGATGGAGATTCCATGATCGTCAACAACACCAAAGTATTCCCTGCGCGTCTATATGGTAACAAAGAAAAAACCGGCGCCAAGATTGAAGTATTCCTGCTGCGCGAATTAAATCGTGAGAGCCGTTTGTGGGATGTTTTGGTAGATCCTGCACGCAAGATCCGTATTGGTAACAAGCTCTATTTTGGCGATGATGATTTGCTGGTGGCAGAGGTAATTGACAACACCACTTCACGTGGCCGAACACTACGTTTCCTATTTGACGGTCCGTATGATGAATTCAAAAAGACGATGATGTCGCTCGGACATACTCCGCTGCCGAAATATATTAAACGTAAGGCCGAGCCGGAAGATGAGCACCGTTACCAAACCGTATTCGCGCGCCACGAAGGCGCAGTAGCAGCACCAACAGCCGGTCTGCACTTCAGTCTGCCACTGGTGAAGCGCCTCGAACTTAAAGGCGTTAACTTCCCTGAAATGACTTTGCATGTTGGATTGGGAACATTCCGCCCTGTGGAAGTAGAAGATCTTACCAAACACAAGATGGATTCGGAGCAGGTGATCATTCCACAAGATTGCTGCGATATCGTCAACAAAACCAAAGCCAACAAGAAGCGCATCTGCGCTGTTGGAACAACGGTAATGCGTGGAATTGAAACGTCCGTTTCAACGCAAGGCGAACTGAAGCCTTTCGACGGCTGGACGAACAAGTTTATTTTCCCGCCATACGATTTCTCCATTGCCAATTGCATGATCACCAACTTCCATATGCCTGAGTCTACCTTGATGATGATGGTAGCTGCTTTTGGTGGCTACGAAAATGTGATGCAGGCATACAAAGTCGCCATCAAAGAGAAATACCGTTTCTACAGTTACGGCGACGCGATGTTGATTATCTGATCAAGCTATCCAATAACTACCAATAAAAAAGTGCAGTCCGAAAGAACTGCACTTTTTTTATGATGATGATTTCCCAGGCTTATGGGAAAATGCCGAGCGACTGATAGGATACGCCGAGTTTACGGATACTGCTTACGAAAGCAGCCGTACGCAAATCACCGATCTTAGGATTGCGGCGGAGTTCCTCTCGGATCTCGTTGTAGGCGAAAATCATTGTTTCTTCCAAGCCGGAGCGAACCAGGTCGATTTCATCGGCACCGTGCGTAAGTACTTTACGTTCGTTAGCGCTGAGCGATTTACCGGTGATATTCTCGATGGTACTCAACAATTTCATACTTGACATTTCCTGGAAACGCTTTTCCATACGTCCGAAGCGAACGTGAGAAAGGTTCTTCAGCCACTCAAAGTAAGAAACGGTAACACCGCCTGCGTTAAGGAACAGGTCAGGAATAACCATGATACCACGCTGTGTGAGGATTTCTTCTGCATTCTTAGTCACCGGACCATTTGCTCCCTCAGCAATGATTTTTGCTTTGATTTTTGGCGCGTTGTCCTTGGTGATTTGATTCTCGAGTGCGGCAGGAATAAGTACATCACAATCCATCTCCAGAACTTCCATCGAGTTAGCTATACTTTTCGCTCCCGGGAAATTTAAGATACTGCCGGATGCTTTACGATGCTGAAATACTGCTTCAACATCTAGTCCGTTTTCATTATAAATACCGCCTTCGCGTTCAGCGATACCAACGATGAGTGCTCCTCCTTCGGAACAGAATTTTGCAGAATAATAACCAACGTTACCGAGACCTTGAACGATCACGCGTTTGCCCTGAAGTCCGGGAGTCAAACCGATGGCTTTCATATCCTCGGAGTTGTTCATCGCTTCACGAACGCCATAATAAACTCCCAGTCCGGTAGCTTCCGTACGTCCCTGAATACCGCCTTGTCCGAGTGGCTTACCGGTGACACAACCCAAGGAATTAAGATCGTCAAAACGGAAAGAAGCATAGGTGTCGGCGATCCAAGCCATTTCGCGAGGACCACTGCCATAGTCAGGAGCAGGCACGTCAATAGCCGCTCCAATCATGTTTTTCTTGATCAGCTCCGTAGTGTAGCGGCGTGTTACACGCTCAAGCTGCTTAACGGAAAGCTGTGATGGATTAATTTTGATACCGCCTTTTGCGCCGCCGAAAGGCACATCAACTACAGCACACTTGAAGGTCATCAATGTTGCCAGTGCTTTCACTTCGTCCTCGTCCACCATTTCGCTGTAACGAATACCGCCTTTGGTAGGAGATTTATGATGTGAGTGCTGTACACGAATGCCTTCGATAACGTGTACTTTTCCGTCGATCTCGACAGGAAAATTGAATTTGTAGGTACTGTTACAAACTTTAATCTGGTGAAGAATTCCCGGCTCAAAATCCGTGAATGCTGCAGCTTTGTCAAAAATGGAGAGTACGTTGTTGTAGAACTTTAACCCGCCGGAATTGTCGTTACTCATAACAAGGTCTAATTTAAGGCGGTAAATTTAAACAACTTTCGTGATAAGTAAGGGCTTTGGATGCATCGTAACTGCCTGATTATCCTTACTTTCGTGTATGGAATTCTTATTACGCCTTATAATCAGTGCGCTGGCAGTACTTGTAACCTCTTTTCTACTGCCTGGCGTGAACATCGACGGTGGGTTTTCAGCGGTACTGGCTGCTGCTGTTTTGTCCTTTCTGAATGCGATTCTTAAACCTGTTTTGGTTTTTCTTACCATACCGATCACAGTATTCACTTTCGGGCTTTTCCTGTTGGCAATAAATGCACTGATGATTTTATTGACGGCGGAACTTGTCCCCGGATTTCACGTGAGCGGATTTTGGACTGCTTTGTTATTTAGCATCATCTTATCGCTAGTGAATGCTGTCTTTGAAGGAATGGCCAGAAAACAAGAGTAGGTTATTTGAAAAACACAACGTGAATGTTGTGGAGTCTTACTGAACCTTAATATCCTTCACGTTCAACTGCAAAGACGTGCGGCCGTTG
>JBEGUX010000315.1:0-6839 GCA_041178685.1 Bacteroidota bacterium | reverse complement strand
AGAACAGCGATGGTTGCGTATCAGCACCGACCAGTGCAGTAATCAATAGCCAGCCGGCTACACCTGCAGCACCAACGGTGAGTATCACCCAGCCTACCTGCGCTACTGCAACAGGTACGATTGTTATCACTGCACCTACGGGAGCCGGTATGACTTATAGTATTAACGGTACTTCTTATCAGTCTAGCACGACCTTCAGCGGATTATCTGCCGGAACCTACAGTGTCACTGCTAAGAACAGCGATGGTTGTATATCTGCACCAACCAGTGCGGTAATCAATAGCCAGCCGGCTACACCTGCAGCACCAACGGTGAGCATCACGCAGCCGAATTGTACCACCGCAACAGGTACGATTGTTATCACCGCACCTACGGGAGCTGGTATGACTTATAGTATTAACGGTACTTCGTATCAGTCGAGTACGACCTTCAGTGGATTATCTGCCGGAACGTACAGTGTCACGGCTAAGAACAGCGCGGGTTGTGTATCTTCTCCAACCAATGCAGTAGTCAATGCGCAACCGGCTACACCATCAGCTCCGACAGTAAGTGTTACTCAACCTAGTTGCTCGACACCTACAGGATCTATCACGATCACAGCTCCGATTGCAACAGGTATGACCTATAGTATAAATTGGTCTACTTATCAAACGGGGACTACCTTTAGTGGTTTGGCAGTAGGAAGCTATAGTGTCACGGCGAGAAATAGCGCAGGATGTACATCTCCTGCTACAATTGTTAATCTTATTGCTGCCACTAACTGCAACAGTGCTGGTACATATCCTACGGCAACCACCTGTAGTTCCTTCAAGGCGGGTACAACACAATTGACAGAAGTGTGCTACACCGTAAAATCCGGTAAGGTTTCCAACGTTACGCCTGGAGTATTCTTCTATTATTCTTATGTAACTGCCCCATCGACCAGCTTCACCATTGACGTAGTTCAAACTTCGTTGACGGCTGGATTCAAACTGTTTGGTGTTCAGGTATCATCAAATATTGCACAGGTGTTCCTCTGGGATCCGACTTGCAATAAAATTGCAACCGGAACACAAGTTTCGCTTGGACAAGCTCGTGTAAGTATATCCAATGCTACACCTGGACGTGTCTATGTTATTTCTGTTAAGTATGATTCAAAATCTATTTTGAATTCTACGCCTTCATTAACTTCTCAGATCGCTAATTATAACTTCACACTGAGAGTTAATAGTAATCCGGTATCAGGCACTTCTGTCAATTTGCAGGCCAAGCCTAATAACTGTGTTGCTTTGCGTACAATTGATGGAGTTGATGATGAAATGGCATCACTGGTCGCTTATCCGAATCCAACTTCGGGTGACTTCAAAGTGAGTTATGAAATGCTTGAGCCAGGAAGTGCCATCTTCCAGCTCTATGATATCACCGGTAAATTGTTGCTGACACGTGAACAACAGCACGAAGAGCCAGGACAATATCAGTTAGACCTGTCATTGACAAATGCATATATGGCACATGGCTTGTATTTCTTACGAGTTATACGAGATGGTCGAGCAAGTGAATTGAAAATACTCTTTACGGAGTAATCCACTAGTTTGATAGCAAAAACGGCCATAACACTTGTTGTGGCCGTTTTTGTTTTATACTTTTCCAACTTTGTTAAACCCCAATCAGAAAAAAGTCGCCCATCGAAAAGACGTTTCGCCCATCGGTCAGTGAAATTATGAAGCCAAGCGAAGCGCGTGCTTCATAAGTCGGCGGTCGGGACCGCGAACTGCAGACCGTGAACCAGAAAAGTCGGCGGTCAGTGAAATTATGAAGCCAAGCGAAGCGCGTGCTTCATAAGTCGGCGGTCTGGACTGCGAACCAATGACCGCGAACCAATGACCGCGAACCTAATTAATCCTCATCCCATTTCCTCCAGCAGATGACGATAATCGCTGCGGCCTAAATTTTTTAGCATCCTGACGTGCGATTGAAAAGCAGCTCCAAATGTGTCGTAATGGGTATACGGTACGCCGAATTCTTTAGCGGTAGCGGCAACAATCGGAGCTAGTTGTGGATAGTGAATATGACAAATTCGCGGAAAGAGGTGGTGGATAGCCTGAAAATTTAATCCACCCACATAGAAGGTAAGCAACTTGTTAGATGACGCAAAGTCGGCAGTGGTGCGTAACTGATGAATTGCCCATTCTGTTTCAATATTACCTGCAGCGTTTACCTCCGGATAGGTGGTGCTTTCCACCACGTGTGCCAGCTGAAATACCAGACTCAAAATAGTTCCGGCAACCAGGTGCATAATCAGAAATCCCAATAGTATATGCCAAACAGGAACATTTAATACGAATGCAGGAATAACCAGTATATAGGTTATGTAGAATGACTTCCATGCTATAAGTTGTGCAAAATGTAACCACTTTTTTGTGCCATCAAGTTTGGAGATGCCGGTACGTATGTATCTAAAAAACTGAGGAAAGTCTTTGATTAAAACCCAAAAAAAGGTCATCAATGAGTAGAGCAAAAAAGCATACACAAACTGGAAGCGGTGAGCTGGTTTGTGTGCGCCGGCAGGGGAGAAGCGCATACCCGGTTTGTTCTCAATATCTTCATCCGCCAAATGAATGTTGGTGTACGTATGGTGAAGGATATTGTGTTGCAATTTCCAGTTGGGAGCATCGCCGCCAACAAGGTTGAGCGTATAACCAATTAAAGTATTGATGCGGTTATTGGAGGAGTAGGCTTTGTGATTGGCATCGTGCATCACACTCATGCCAATACCTGCTAATCCAAATCCCATGATGAACCAACTCAACCAAAAGAAAAAGCCGGTAGCCGAAGCGGTAACGATGAAGGCATAGGGCACAAAATAAAGCGACAACATAAATATGGTTTTGAAAACCATGGCGCTGTTGGCATGCTGAGATATCCCATGTGTGGTAAAATACTGGTCAACCCGCTCACGAAGGACGTGAAAGAACTCCGTCTGACAAGTATTAACGAATTTAATATGTTGGCTCATGGATTATCGTATGAATTGATTTCTTCAAATGTAGTTAAATAATAATGTTTACTTCATCTAATTGCTTTTTTGGTCAATTTTGGCCTATCAGCCGTTGGTCAATTGTTTTGTTTCCTACTAGTTTCTTTTTACTATTTTCACCAAAGAAAAAATTATAATGGGTATTATTTGCCGCATACTGTCGTGCTTACTATTGCTGATTTGCTCTCATCCGATCAAGTCTTTCTCCCAAACTCAACTGGTCGAATCACAGGTATATCTGACCACTAATTATAACAATCAGCCCATCAACGCTACCTCCAGTAATGGATTAATAGTAGTTCAGGAGTCTCAAGGAGTATTGAATGTTAGAATTGATTTGATGGCATTTCAATCGGGTATTGACTCTCTCGATCAGTGGATGAATACATTGCGCAACCGTTTTTTCTGGTTTTCAGGAACTATACCTTCTGACCAAATAGTTAATCTAAATCCTGGAGGTTCGCTCGAGTTTCAGTCGGCCGGCAAGCTTGGCTTTGCAGACAAAGCTTCAAAGGATATGAATGTTTCGATGGCAGTCATGCGACTTGCTCCAGGACAAAGTGTTTATCAGGGCCGTGATGTGTGGGGACAAATTAGGATCGCATTTACCTTTTCTGCAGATCCGGATGATTTTGGTTTGCAGATAAAAGACAGTGCGCTGCAGGAACCATTGCTCATTGCTGTTAAAGCCGGTAGGATTAATCCTTTCGTCATGGGACAACGTGATATAACGAAGTAGGGGCGCTTCGACAGGCTCAGCACCCAATTTAGCAGGACCGCCGTGGACTAGTTTAATTAAAAGCAAGTACACCCTTAAAAAACACATATAATCATCAATTATGAATAACAACACTTTCCACTTTGGTAAACTGCTGCTTGCAGCAGGACTAATCGCAACCGTTCTTTTTTCCTGTAAAAAGGATGACGAAGATAATAATGACTCCAACCGTAAATTACTGCTTACCTCACATGTATGGCTCAATGCAGATTTTCTGATCAACGACACCAGCTTTTTCGCTTTTATTCCAACGTGTGAGAAAGACAACCGATTCACATTTTCTGCTGATGGGAATTACACTGAAGAAGAAGGCCCTACTAAATGCAATGCTACAGATCCGCAGATTGTAGATGCTAGCACCTGGACTTTTACTTCGAATGAAACGCAGCTGATTTTGGGCGCAGGTACTCCCGATCAGATAACAGCCGACATCGAGCGCCTGGATGCAGATACTATGGTTGTAAGTATATCAACATACGACTCTACGTTTGCAACTACGACTGTCATTACACGTGTTTTATCGCGGTAATCTGAAGTCTAGCTTATATTCAGGATTAGGTTTTAATGCCGTTTTTCAAGCTTTTTTAGCTATATTTGCAGCTACAAGCTTCAAAACCGCACCCTTTGACATTAATTAAATCTATATCCGGTATCCGGGGAACCATCGGCGGAAAGCCCGGTGATGGACTTACACCTGTGGACACCGTCAAATTTACCGCTGCCTACGGCTCCTGGCTGCTGCTGCGTAATCCTTCCAAAGAACGACTGACGGTAGTGCTGGGGCGTGATGCTCGCATCTCGGGTGAAATGGTGCGTGACCTCGTTGCGGGTACTTTGAAAGGTCTCGGTATCGATGTGATTCATCTTGGACTTGCTACCACGCCGTCTGTTGAAATGGCCGTGACGGATTTTAACGCTGACGGAGGAATCATTCTCACTGCCAGTCACAATCCCAAACAATGGAACGCGCTTAAACTGCTCAACGAAAAAGGGGAGTTTATTTCCGCTGAAGATGGCGCCGCCGTACTTCAGTTGGCCGAAAGTGATTCTTTTACTTTTGCAGATGTAAATAAGATAGGAACGGATCGTCATGTTGACGATTACGATCAAAAGCACATTGATCACATTCTCGCTTTGCCGTTGGTGGATGTAGAAGCCATTCGTTCCCGCCAATTCAAAGTGGTCATCGATTGTGTGAACTCCGTGGGTGGCATTATCGTTCCTAAACTACTGCGTGCTTTAGGTGTCACAGAAATTACTGAACTCTACTGTGAACCGAACGGTCACTTTCCGCATAATCCGGAGCCACTGCCGGAACACCTTGGAGATATTTCCAAAGAAGTGAAAAAACGGAATGCTCATTTGGGCATTGTGGTAGATCCTGACGTTGACCGTTTAGCACTGGTGTGTGAAGATGGAGAAATGTTCGGAGAAGAATATACGCTGGTTGCTGTGGCAGATTATGTGCTTAGTCGAACTTCCGGAAATACCGTTTCCAATCTTTCATCAACTCGCGCGTTGCGAGATGTTACGGAAAAGTCGGGTGGAAATTATATGGCAGCTGCGGTAGGTGAGGTGAATGTTGTTCAGGCCATGAAACAACACAACGCAATTATCGGCGGAGAAGGAAATGGCGGCATCATTTATCCTGAACTGCATTATGGAAGAGATGCATTGGTAGGTATAGCTTTATTCCTTTCGCACCTTGCGCATTACGGGAAAAGTGTTTCCATGCTGCGTGCAACGTACCCCAACTATTACATCTCTAAAAATAAAATCGAGCTTACACCGGAGATTGACGTTGATGCCATTCTTGAATCGGTTAAAGAAAAATATAAGCAGCAGCCTGTAAATACCATCGATGGTGTCAAGATTGAATTTGATAAAGAATGGGTACATCTTCGTAAGAGTAATACAGAGCCGATCATTCGCATTTACGCAGAGTCACAGTCGCTGACCACCGCAGGTAATTTGGCGGAAAAGATCATTCAGGACATTCGTGAAATGATCAACTGAACCAAGCAATTCCAACAGCATGCAAAAGATATATCTAGATAACGCAGCAACGACGCCCATGGATCCGGAAGTGATCGATACTATGGTGACGTACATGCGTCAGCATCATGGCAATCCCTCATCCATTCATGCATTCGGTCGTGAAGTGCGCGCGGGAATTGAAAAAGCACGGAAGCAAGTTGCCGGACTACTTAACGTAACACCTGCAGAGATTTTCTTCACTTCGGGTGGAACCGAAGCTAACAACACCGCTCTTTATTGTTCCGTTCGCGATTTGGGAGTAACGCATATCATCTCATCCGCCATTGAACATCATGCTGTTACTCATACGGTAGAAAAACTGGAGCAGGAGGGACGCGTTCGAGCCAGTTGGGTCAAGCTAGATGAGAAAGGCCACGTTGATTTAGCTGATCTCGAGCGATTGTTACAGTCGGGTGAAAAGACACTGGTTTCTTTAATGCATGCCAACAACGAAATTGGCAACCTGCTTCCCATCGAAAAGGTAGCTGCATTATGTCAGCAGTATAAAGCCTATTTTCATTGTGATACGGTTCAGACCATGGGACATTTCCCGTTGGATTTGAAAGCAATTCCTGTTCATTTTGTGACTTGTGCTGCTCACAAGTTTCACGGTCCAAAAGGTGTTGGATTCCTTTACATACGACACGACGTGAAAATTCATCCGTTCATCTTTGGCGGAGCACAAGAACGCAATATGCGAGGTGGAACCGAAAATGTGTACGGTATTATCGGCTTGGCCAAGGCACTGGAAATTGCCTGCAAAGAAATGCCCGAGCATCATGCACATGTCGAAGGGTTGAAAAAGTATATGGCCGAAAAGTTGAGCTCTTCGATTCCGGGAATCCGTTTCAACGGAGATTGCATGGGAAACAGTCTTTATACTGTGCTCAATGTCGCTTTTCCTGCTACGGAACAAGGCGAGATGCTACTTTTCAATCTCGATATCGCCGGTATTGCGTGTTCCGGCGGTAGTGCTTGTTCTTCCGGCAGTAATGCCGGCTCGCATGT
>JBEGUX010000314.1:0-9051 GCA_041178685.1 Bacteroidota bacterium | reverse complement strand
TTTTTAAGTCGCTTACCAAGTCCTACTGAAATACCGGAGATTTTAATTTCGGATCGTAATGGGTCTCCTTTTGGTCGTCCGTTAGTCTGAATTGACTGGTAGGCAGAAACACTAAGTGAGTTAGGCTTCTTTCCGCCTAACCATGGTTCTGTAAACGAAGCGTTATAGGACTGGAAGAATTTACCATTAGATTGAGCGCGCAAACTAAGTCGTTGTCCGTCTCCTGAAGGCAGTGGCGACCAGGCACTTCCTTTGAAGATATTTCGAGCTGAGAAATTGTTGAACGAAAGCCCCAGCGTTCCTACCAGCTGATTGGCGCCATAACCGCCGGAGAGCTCCAATTGGTCAGAAGCTTTTTCCTCTACGGTATATTCAATATCAACTGTGCCATCAGCAGGATTTGGCTTTGGATTTACGCCAAGTTTTTCTTGATCAAAGTAGCCGAGCTGTGCTAACTCGCGCTGTGTACGAATGATATCGGAGCGCGAGAATAATTGTCCGGGCTTAGTGCGGATCTCACGCATTACCACTCGATCATTGGTTTTGGAATTGCCAACAACAGTCACTTTGTTGATGCGTGCTTGCTTACCCTCATAAATGCGCATCTCCATATCGATGCTATCATTCTCAATACTTGTTTCAACCGGCGTGACGGAGAAGAAAAGGTAGCCATCGTCCATATACAGCGAGCTCACATCTCGACCATTCTGGTTCATGAAAAGCCGTTGATCTAAAACCTCCTGGTTATAGACATCTCCTTTGTTGATACCCAATACAGTGGAAAGTTCTTGCGAAGTATGTTTGGTGTTGCCAATCCAGTTGATATTACGGAAGTAATATTTGTTTCCCTCATCAATTTTGATGCGAATCACCAATGATGCTTCATCAAGACGGTAAATGGAATCATAAACAATCGTGGCATCGCGATAACCAATACCATTATACTTGGCGATGACCTTAGCTTTGTCTTCGACGTATTTATCTTCCAGGAATTTACCGTTGGTGAAGATTTTGTACCAAAGGCGCTCTTTGGTGTCTTTCATTGCTCGCTTCAGTTGTACATCCGTAAGCGCAGTATTGCCTTCGAAAAGAATTTGACGTACGGCAACCTTTTTGTTCTTGACAACCACGATATCCAGAATCTCGCGGTTGACATAGGAAGTGTCTTTTATTTCACGAATAGTAACCTCGGCATTCAGATATCCTTTGTCAATGAAATAATCTTTCACTTTATTTTTCGTGGTGGAAAGTACGTTGTCAGTGATAACGCGATCACGTTCTAGGTTGATCGTTTCGCGGATCTTATCGGCCTCTGATTTGCTTACACCTTTAAAGCTGAACTTGGAAAGACGAGGTCGCTCTTGCAAGCGCAACTCAAGAAAAATGAGTTTTCCCTGCGTGCGGGAAGCGTAAATTTTAACATCTGCGAAGAGACCTTGTTTCCAAAGGTTTTCTATTGCTTTGGAAATACGTTCGCCGGGAACCATGATAGTATCTCCTGCGGGAAGATTGGAGATGCTAATCAGCACACCTTCGTCCAAATATTTTGTTCCGGTGACTACAACGCCGCCAATTACGAACTCTTTTGGACTGGCATAGTTTGCCACTTCAGTTTCGCCACCAATCTGAACTTGCGCAAAGGAAACAATCGATTGCAATAAAATAAAAAACAGTATTGGGAGTATTCGGTACATGCAGGTTATTTTAACTGTTCGCTAACGAGACCGAACCTGCGTTCGCGTTGTTGGTAGTCGACCAGGGCGGCATAAAAATCCTCCTTAGAGAATTCCGGCCAAAGTTTATCGGTGAAATATAGTTCTGCGTAAGCAATTTGCCATAGCAGGAAATTGCTGATGCGATGTTCTCCGCTGGTACGAATGAGTAGTTCAGGATCGGGAATGGTTGAAGTTGTGAGGTAGTTGTTGAATAAATCCTCGCTAATATTTTCAACTTCAAGTTGACCGGCTTTTACTTCGCGGCTGATTTTCTTAACGGCATCAATTATTTCCCATTTGGAGCTATAACTCAGTGCAAGTACCAGCGACATTCTCTTGTTTCCTGCTGTGGCAGCGATAGCCTCTTGCAGCTGATTGTAACAATTACCAGGCAGTGACTGGAGGTCGCCTATCGCCAGCAATCGAATATTATTCTTATTGAGTGTCTCAGTTTCAGCGTGGATGGTTTGAACGAGCAACCCCATCAATGCATCAACTTCTGCTTTGGGCCTGTTCCAGTTTTCTGTAGAGAAGGCGTAAAGGGTGAGGTACTTAATGCCGATTTCTGCGGCAGCTTCTGTAGTATCTCGCACCGCACGCACGCCATGTTGATGACCGAAAATTCGTTGCTCTCCCTGGCGTTTTGCCCAACGACCGTTACCATCCATTATTATGGCTACGTGTTGGGGAAGACGAGAAGTGATAACCTGGTCTTTAAAACTCATTTCAAGCTAAGCGTAAAGGAGCGGCAAGTTACTAAAAGTCGTCCTAAAGTTTGGTGAATAATACCTTAAAATTGCTCCTTTTTACGTCTGAAAAACAACGTTTTAGAAGCAAGTTTAAGGGATGAGGAAAATTAAATGTAGCGGCGGTTTTTGAACGGCTTACAAATGTCGCGAAGCAGGCTGGTCAGTCGAAAATAGAGAGTAACGCCACCGAACAGGTACCAGTCTTTGTCTTGTGCATTTCCTCGCTGTTTGAGGTAAGACCCTGAAATAGTATTGGTGGAATCCATCGAAGAGAAGGAGCGATCGGATAAAGCAACTGCAGCAACACCTTTGTTAGCGAGCAATAATCCTAGGTCAGGATATACGGTACTTACATCATCCAGGTAATCGGTATAGGCTCTTCGTGCACCAATTTCCAAACCAATACCAATACGGCCTACCGAAAATTTTATTCCACCTCCAATGGGGACAGCCAATTGCAGACGCTTGTATGGACGTTGCCCCTCGGTAGTCAAAGGCTGCAGTTCGTATTCTTCGCCGTTGAGCTGTGCCATTGGATTAAATTTGAAAACAGAAATACCGGTAAACAAATAAGGCGTGAAAGGGTAGTAGTAATTGCCTGTTTCGTAGGGGAAGAAATTGAATTCGATTAAAGGCGATATATCTAAGACGTTGGAGAAAAAAGACAAATTCCGATCGCGTTCGAAACCGTATTCCGAGTACGCATCATCGCCGGAAACCTTACCATAGTTAATGGCTACTTTCCAGCTCCAGTGACGGTTCCAGTTGTGCCGGAAAAATACACCACCGGCCAAATGATTGAAATCGGTTTTAAAGAGTTGTGGTGCCAGCTCTCCTTTATAGGTGCTACCGCCAACCAGTATTCCAACTTCGTTATATTGCGCACTCGCAGGGAAATGTAAAAACGAAAACCCTGCGAACAGCATGAGGAGCTTTTTGTAAAAACCCTTTACCTGCATCGTTCGCTGTTATGAAGTTGAATAACGAAAATTTCCGGGGAAAATTGAAGAACTAGAAACGAGGTAATGCTCCCCGACCTGTTGTCAATTTATAATTGACGCTGAATACGCCAAACATGTATGAATCTTTATCGCGAGGGTCGCCACGTTGTTGTCCGGGTTGAACGGAATTGATCAGGTAGTCGGGAGTTGATCCGTCAACTACAGAACGGTTGCTTAACGCAGGCGCCAGTGGATCGTAATCGCTGGAGTTGTAATTCTGGAAATCGAAATACGTAGTACTTACGTCATCGATGTAATCGGTAAACGTTTTACGAATACCAAGCTCCAGTCCAACACCCCAGTAACGGTCGATGGTATATTTGAAACCTATTCCTACAGGAATGCATACGCCGATGGATGAATATTCTTTACGCGTAGGTACAAGTCCCTGGCCTTCGGTACGCAGCGGTCGAAGACTCACGACATTTCCGTTGTATTCTGTTTTTGGATCGTAGTAGAAAACACCAATACCGGCGAATCCGTACATATACAATTCATAACCACGCATACCGCGTACATTACGAAGGCGGTAACGGTGACCAATTTGTTCTTTTTGAAATGCACCTTCGAAATTCACGTTGAACTCGTAGATGTCAGAGAAAAAGTTGAGGTTGCGGAAACTTCGAAATGCTTCGGTGGTGAGTTTATCATCGCCCGACACACGGCCGTATGTGAGATGGGAGTTCAAAGCGAAGTAATCACTCAACTTATAACGCAGACCGATAGCAATAGCAAGACGAGATTGAGACCATTCCAGGTCTTTGAAATAATTGGTACCGATCTGATTCGCTCCGCCCAATTCACCTAAAAAATTGGAAACTCCGGCGCCCAAACTAAATTCGAAACGTTGACGCTTCCAACGCTGTGCATCCGCTTGCTGCAGAAAGGCCAGAAACAAGGCCAGAATGGATAATAATAGCTTCTTCATAGTTCAGAGGAGCACGGCAAATATAAGAAATAATGCATAGGTTGTTCTTCGAAATTGAGGAAATTTAGGCCTTTTTTAGAGCCTAAGGTCTAATTTCGGGTGTCCAACCCCCAGTTTAGCTTCTTCCGCAAGGTGGTAAGGAAATTCTCATTGCTAAGCCGGACAAGTTTGATCTTGTAATTTTCTTTGCGAACAGCCAGCTGGTAACTCGAGTCGATGGTGACTGATCGGGAGTCCATGGTGGCCATGAAATGCTGGCTTCTTCCTTCCACTTCCAGGGAAATGACGTTTTTGTCGGCTACTACAATTGGGCGAACGTTGAGATTGTGTGGTGCAATAGGCGTTATGACAAAACTCTCTGACTGTGGAACAATGATAGGCCCGCCGCAGCTTAATGAATATCCGGTGGAACCGGTTGGCGTGGAGATAACAATTCCATCGGCCCAATACGAATTCAGGTAATCACCATTCAGGTAAGCATGAATAGTAATCATTGAACTGGTTTCTTTCTTGTGTAATGTAAAATCATTCAGAGCCATATTCTCACCTTCGAAAAGCGGCTTGTTGGAATCGATCCTGATAAGTGATCGCTCATCGAGTGAATAATGTCCTTTGAAGATACTCTCCATTGCGGTCTCAAGGTTTTCTTTTGAAACACAAGACAAGAAACCGAGTCGGCCGGCATTTATACCCACGATGGGAATACCGGCATCTTTTACGAGGCATATCGTATCGAGTAATGTACCATCTCCACCGATGCTAAAAAGAAAATCTACTCCTTCACGAATTTCTTCGTGTGTTGAAAAAACCGGTAGGTCTTTGAAACCAGGTAAATGTTTTCTAAGGAAAATAAGATAGCTGGAATGAACAACAACTTCAACATTATGTTGGTGTAATACCTTTACAAGTGCTTCTGCTAATTGAACCTGGTTCAGATTGATGGGCCGGCCGTAGATGGCTATCTTCATAGTGCGTCGTTAAAAAACAATCAAACATCAGATTGGAGCTGTAAAATGAAGAAAAAATCCTGACTCTCCCAATTTATTGAACGAATATTCAGTTCTTATAATAATGTCATAATAAGTAAACAAGTCAATTCCTGCACCATACCCGTACTGCCAGGAATTGGTTAATGGATTGTTTTTTTCAAATTGATTATCTACAACATAGCCAAGATCGGCGAAAATGCCTGCATAAATTGAAAAAGGGATGGTATTGAATTTGGACGAAGGAATAAATCCTGCGTGAAGATTTTTTTTAGGAAGCAAAGAAAAACGAAGTCCGCTTTTGAAAAGTGCGAAATGCTGTCCGTCAATTACGTAATACTCATATCCCCTGATGACATCTTTGTTGTACCCCAGCGCTCTCGTGTTGTAATAAGGCTGAAAAGTTCTTCCGGAAACTTTTCCGGTTACACCCGCTGCAGCAAACCACCGTTCTCTTAGCTGCCAGAATTGTTTGTAGCGCATTGTTATAGAGAGAATATCGATGTCGTCGCCAAGCACTGGAAAGCCGCTTTTGTTGATTTCCGCATCGAAGTAGTTGCCTTTCGTCGGATAAACAGAGATGTCGAGGTGGTTCGATTTAAAAAGATACCGGAAAGAAAAATATCTTTCTGCCGAGTCCTTATTATTCAGGTAATCGGGATTTACCCGAACAGCGGTATCTGTAATGGAACAATGCCGGTAAGCTGCTTCCAGAGAGTGTGACTCATACAATCCCGGGCGCAGTGTAATTCCGAAATTGCCGCCATATTCTTTTTTCGCGTATCGATCCTCCTCTTTGAAATTAACCAACTCATTATCGACTGCCATGATTTGTATTTCCCTGTTCCGCAAATAAAATCCGCTAAAGTTCATGCCTATTTTTCGTTGCCGGTCAATAAACGGAATGCTGTAAGCCAGGCTCATCTTTTGGGTATAGCCGAGTCGTAGTGTGCCGGTAAGCAGGTCATTTCTACCTGTTACATTTCGCCAGCTGATTGCCACGCCATAAATTACTCTGGAGAAATCTTTTGTTTTCCACCATGCGTTGAAATTGCGGTCAAATACTTCAAAAATTGGTAATGGGAAAATGTACCAGCGCTCTTGAAGTATGACGAAGATGCGTACATCGCCACGATCCTCCAGCCAGGTGATATTGATGGAATTAAAAAGCTGGGTATTGAAAAGGTTGTTTTCGCTTCGCTCAAACTTTTTTTTCAGTTCTGATACTGTAATCGTGTCGCCGGATTTGAAGTTGAGTTCGCGGTAAACAATGCCGTCGCGTGTCTTTTTATTACCGATCAAAGTGATTTGCCGGATGACAAGTACGGTAGAGTCAGCGATAGATGCAGTGGTTGCTTCGCTTTCAGCCAATATGGTGAGCGATGATAAAAGCGTAGAAACGAGAACCGAAAGAAATAGAGCTGTTACGCTTTTGCGCATCCCTAAAGATAAGGATTAGATGCCAAGGTAATTCATCAGCGAATCATAGCGCGATTTTAAATCTTCCATGAACTCACTTTGGTGGTAGTGCTCTTTTACGAAATAACCATGACGCGTCAGCGATGCAATTATGCGTGTTAACTCCTGCTGATTAATTTTTAATGTAACATCGATGGTTTCGTTTCTGGGATTTGGCGTTACGTAAGAGCTGATAATTTTGGCATTTTCTGATTCGATCAGGCGGCCAAGCTCTGCCATAGAGTAGTTTTTAGGACCCATTTCCAGGACAATAACACCATTAGCATCTTCAAAAATTCCACTGTCGGAATAATGTTTTAAAACGTCGTTAAGTGTTATCAGACCAATATATGAATTAGCATCATCCAATACCGGTATCAATGTTAGCTTATCATTGGACATCGTGCGTACGACTTCAAAGACGGGTTGACCGGCACGAACGGACGGATGAATCAATGATAGCTTTTGATTTTCCAATGCCTGATCCAGTGCGTTCAGCTTCAGAATATCTTCCTCCGAAATCATGCCGATATAATGGTGATCACTGACGATGGGCAAGTGATCAGCACGCAATTCTTCCATACGATTGAGCGCATGAAGACCGGTGTCATTCAGCGTCAGCGGATGAATAGATTCATTAATTAGATCACGTGCATTCATAGTAATGGTGATGTCAATTGCTGATTTCAGCAGCCTTAACGGCCGACAAAACTAATCATTTTTTCACTTCACAGCGGCAAGTCCTTTTCCTGAGCGGATTTCGCTGTATTTATTCCACCGCTTATTGATTAACATTATTTTATTTGTTTTGTTGTCGGATATAGGGGAATTTTACACCTTCATTGACAATCATGGTTCGGCTTAGTGTTAACATCAATAAAATCGCAACGCTTCGTAATGCACGCGGAGGTGCTGTCCCGGATGTAATTCGGGCGGCTTTGGATATCGAGCGCTTCGGTGCTGAAGGAATCACTGTTCATCCTCGGCCGGACGAGCGACATATTCGTCGTTCAGATGTATTTCAACTTTCCAAAGTGCTAGCCACCGAATTTAATATCGAAGGGTATCCTTCTCCTGATTTCTTACAATTGATACGTGATGTGAAACCTGCACAAGCTACGTTAGTACCGGACCCTCCCGATGTTTTGACGTCAAATGCCGGCTGGGATACAATTTCACAACATGATTTTCTGAAAGATATAATTGCTGAGATCAAGAGTTATGGAGTTCGCACTTCTATTTTTATTGATCCTGATGCCAAGCGCATTGAGGCAGCTGCCCGAACCGGAACCGACAGAGTAGAACTATACACAGAGTCTTATTCGTCCCATTTTTTAGTAGATAAAGACAGTGCCGTTGCTCCCTACCGTACGGCCGGAAAAGTTGCACTTGATCTTGGATTAGGATTGAACGCAGGACATGATTTGAACCTGGCTAACTTATCTTACTTCGCACGCGAAGTCCCCGGCTTATTTGAGGTGAGTATCGGACATGCTCTCATATCCGATGCGCTCTACTTTGGGTTGCAAAATACGGTGCAGTTGTATTTGCGTGAATTGCAAAAAGCAGCTCAATGAAACTTCATTTTAAAGAATACGGTTCTGGTAAGCCAATAGTGATTCTGCACGGATTATTTGGCTCCGGCGATAATTGGGCGACACAGGCACGTGTTGTGGCTGAGCACGGCTACCATGTTTTTGTGCTTGACATGCGTAATCACGGACGTAGTCCACACAGTGATGTGTTCCGGTATGAGGACATGGCCGATGATTTGCGGGAGTTTATCGAGGATCATCAGCTGGCGAAACCGATTTTGATCGGTCATTCTATGGGTGGCAAAACCGTCATGTTTTTTGCACAACTTTTCCCTGATATTGCATCTCGTATTGTTGTAGTGGATATGGCAACTCGTCCATATCCGCCGCCGCATGCGGCAGTGACTACTGCGCTGAGTAAGATCGATCTATCACAGGTCGCGACCAGAAAGCAGGTTGAGGCGCAGTTGCGCGATGAGTTGCACGATGAAGGGACGGTTCAGTTATTACTGAAAAGTATTTACTGGAATGAGCGGGAAAAGCTCGCCTGGCGTTTCAATGTCCCGGCTATAACTGCGCAACTTCATGAAGTGGGGAAAGAGAATCCGTTACATAATGCGGAGTGTTGTCCTATGCTTTTTATACGTGGCGAATTGTCCGATTACATCCGCGACGAAGA
>JBEGUX010000313.1:0-4566 GCA_041178685.1 Bacteroidota bacterium | reverse complement strand
TGGTACTCATACCACCACCGGGTCCGTCATCATCTTTTGAATACGGATCATCATCGGATGGGTTCTGAGGAGCTTCTGATCGGAAATTGTTTTTCATAACGTCTAATTCTTCACGAACGATGTCGTAGTTAACGCCATATTGGCTGAGTATCTGAGAGGCAATATTATCCTCGTCTTTTAGTATAGCAAGTAGCAAATGCTCCGTGCCGATAACGTCACTCTTATAAACCTTCGCTTCAAGATAAGTGATCTTGAGTGCCTTCTCGGCTTGTTTAGTAAGAGGAATGTTGCCTAGGGTAGTGGCCGTGCCGGAACTTCCACGAACGGAGCTTTCTATAGACTTACGCAATTCGCCGAGATTGATCCCGAGCGACTTCATGATTTTGATGGCCATTCCTTCACCTTCACGGATCAAGCCCAGCAGAAGATGTTCACAGCCGATGTAGTCGTGTCCGAGTCGCAAAGCTTCTTCGCGGCTGAAGGTGATTACATCTTTCACACGGGGTGAGAATTTGGCTTCCATAATTAGTGTGTTTTTGGGTGTATTACGCTGAATCGCCGGCGGGGTTCGTTTTTCAGGCCTTAAGATATCAACAATTTTCAGGGTTTAATTACGCTAAATTACGTAACAAGGAACGTGCTAAACGTCATAAACTGCCAAACGGTCAGTCACTTTTTTCAACAAATTTCTGTTCGAAGAAATCTTCATTTTTTAGCTATTTTTCCGTAAATTCGAGGCACTTTAACAACCGTCATAATGGCGATAAACTTAATGTCTAAACGACGCTGAAACGCCTTTTGAATGCTGCTTTAGCAGAAAAAGTCGAAAGCATCTTACAAATTAAATACCGAGCAGAATGGCTGAAGGAGAAAAGATCATACCGATCAACATCGAAGAAGAAATGAAGACCGCCTACATCGATTATTCGATGTCGGTTATTGTATCACGCGCGTTGCCTGATGTACGCGACGGTTTGAAGCCCGTACACCGACGTGTACTCTATGGCATGTTGGACCTTGGCGTCATGAGCAACCGACCTTATAAGAAGTCAGCACGTATCGTGGGTGAGGTTTTAGGTAAATACCACCCGCACGGCGATGGATCCGTTTACGATGCCATGGTGCGTATGGCGCAGGTCTGGAGTCTGCGTTACCCTCTTATTGATGGTCAAGGTAACTTTGGATCAATGGACGGCGACAGCCCCGCTGCGATGCGTTATACTGAAGCTCGTCTTCGCAAGCTGGCAGAAGAAATGCTGGCGGATATTGATAAAGAGACGGTAGACTTCACTCTCAACTTCGACGACTCACTGAAGGAGCCAACTGTTCTTCCTGCAAAAGTTCCCAATCTTTTGGTGAACGGGGCATCCGGAATTGCTGTAGGTATGGCCACTAATATGGCTCCACACAACCTTACTGAAGTTATCGATGGCACCATTGCATACATTGATAACAAAGAGATTACGATCGATGAATTAATGAAGTTCGTCAAAGCCCCTGATTTCCCAACAGGTGGAATTATCTATGGATACGGCGGCGTAAAAGAGGCCTTGCATACCGGTCGCGGAAAAATTGTCATGCGAGCCCGTGCCATCATCGAGCAGACTGATAATGGCCGCGAGCGGATTATCGTATCTGAGGTACCGTTCCAGGTAAACAAAGCGGAAATGATCAAGCGAACAGCTGATCTTATTAATGAAAAGAAAATTGAAGGTATTTCCGATATCCGCGACGAGAGCGACCGCGAAGGTATCCGCGTTGTATACGAATTGCGCCGCGACGCTATTGCTAATGTGGTACTCAATAACCTGTACAAATTCACCGGACTCCAAACTTCATTCAGTGTTAATAACGTAGCGCTGGTAGGTGGTCGTCCAATGTTGCTGAATCTGAAAGATCAATTGGTGCACTTTGTCAACCACCGTCACGAAGTGGTTATCCGCCGCACACAGTATGAATTGTCGGAAGCAGAAAAGCGTGCCCACATCCTGGAAGGATTGCTAATTGCATTGGATCACCTGGATGAAGTCATCGCATTGATCCGTTCATCACAAACACCGCAGATTGCGCAAGATGGTTTGATGGAGAAGTTCGGCTTGAGCGAAATCCAATCCAAAGCTATCCTCGAAATGCGTTTGCAGCGATTGACCGGACTGGAACGTGATAAGATCCGGGATGAATATGCTGAGTTGAAAAAGCTGATCGACTACTACAAAGATGTCTTGGCTAACGAGACGCTGCGTATGGAGATCATCAAAGACGAACTCGCGGAAATCCGCTCCAAGTATGGCGATGAGCGCCGCACCGAGATCGTTTACACCGGCGACGAGATATCCATGGAGGATATGATTGCCGATGAAGATGTGGTAATCACCATCTCCCACAAGGGCTATATCAAGCGCACCGCGTTGACAGAATACCGTACCCAAGGCCGTGGTGGTCGTGGTGCCCGTGGAAGTTCTACGCGAGATGAAGATTTTGTTGAGCACATTTACGTGGCTTCGACCCATAATTACATGTTGTTCTTCACAGAAAAAGGACGCTGTCATTGGCTGAAAGTGTATGAGATCCCTGAAGGAAACAAGACATCAAAAGGACGCGCCATTCAAAATCTGATTAGCATCCTTCCGGATGACAAGGTGAAAGCGTTCATCAATGTTAAGACGCTGGAAAACGAAGAATATATCAACCAGAATTTCATTGTGATGTGTACTAAAAATGGTACCATTAAGAAGACAGCACTGGAAGCTTATTCTCGTCCGCGTGCGAGCGGTATCAATGCGATCAATATTGAAGATGGCGACCATTTGCTGGAAGCTCGCTTGACCAACGGAAAAAATGAAATAATGCTCGCCACACGAAAAGGAAAGCTGGTACGTTTTGACGAAGAAACGGTTCGTCCGATGGGCAGAAATTCCATTGGGGTAAAAGGCGTTTCGCTGGATGGATCCGATGACGAAGTTGTTGGCATGGTGTGTGTAAATGATACCGTAAAGGAATCCGTGTTGGTGGTGTCTGAAAAGGGTTACGGGAAACGTTCCGATGTGGATGAATACCGCAAAACGAATCGCGGTGCAAAAGGGGTGAAGACCATCAACATTACTGACAAAACCGGCAATCTGGTAGCGATAAAAGTGGTAGAAGAAAACGACGATCTGATGATCATGACAAAATCCGGTGTTACCATTCGGATGGACATGACCGAGATCCGTGTGATGGGAAGAGCCACACAAGGTGTAAAGGTTATCCGTTTGGACGATCAGGATGAGATCGCATCGATTGCAAAAGTTGAAGTGGACGAAGAAGAAAAGCAGGTGCTGAATTCCGATGGCGATGAGTCTCCCGATAATTTATCAAGACCTGAAGCCACGAACACTGATGAACCTACCGTCGAATAAAAATAATCTTACTTAACATAATAATCTACAAAACAGGAAATGAAAAAGCTTTTTATAACAGCTATAGCTATTTCTTTATCAACAAGTTATGCCTTTTCACAAAAGGCGAAAGTTCAAACTGCTTATAATTTCTGGAAAGAGCCGTATCAGCAATACGACAAGGCAAAAGCCGCGATCGACGAAGCTGCAGTTCACGAGCAAACCATTGGCATGGCCAAGACATGGTATTACAGGGGATTAATTTACAGTGCGCTTTATAACGATCCGAAGTACGGCAGTCTTTGCGATAATTGCTTACTAACAGCGTACGAGTCGTTTAAAAAGGCCAATGAGTTGGACCCTAAAAATGAATGGCGCATTGAAATCGAACTGGAGCGACTCCCAAAAACTTTTTCATTACAATTTAATGAGGGTGTAAAGCATTTCGAGGAAAAGGATTTCAATGGATCGCTCGCAGCTTTTGAGGTCGCACTTCAAATGGAGCCTGGTGATACTTCAACTATTTTAAATGCCGCATTGGCTGCAGACCAAGCTGGTAATAAGGACAAAGCTATGACTTATTACAATAAGTTAATCAGCATGCAGGTCAACGATCCAAACCTTTACGCAAAGCTGTCCGAACGGTATCGCCAGGAAAAAAATTACGACAAGGCCCTCGAAATTGTACGTACCGGTCGTGAGCTTTTTCCGAACGATCTTAATCTTATGTTGTCCGAAATCAATGTACTGTTGACCGCCGGTAGAAATGCGGAAGCGACCGGTTCCTTGGAAACAGCCATTCAGAAGGATCCTAAAAATGCGAACTTGTATCTGGCTTTAGGAAGTACATACGATAATCTTGCCAACCCTAAAGGTGAAGATGGCAAGGATTTACCCAAGCCGGCCAACTACAATGACCTAATGGCTAAAGCTGAAAAGGCTTATAAAGATGGCTTAGCGGCTTCCGGCGGTAGTTATGAGATGAACTACAACCTTGGAGCCATGTATTTTAACCAAGCTGCAGATCTAGCAAATGCGGCAAATAACACCAAGAACGATGCTGAATACCAGAAGGCGAAGAGTGCATCTGATGCCAAATTCAAGATGGCGCAGCCATATCTGGAAAAGGCAATGGAACTGAATCCTCGTAAAACCGAAGAAGATCAGCAACTGTATGATGGCGCTTTGA
>JBEGUX010000312.1:0-2884 GCA_041178685.1 Bacteroidota bacterium | reverse complement strand
AGTTATTGCCAGGACGAAGAAAGAAGTTGGAAGCAATCTTTTGAAGCGTCTGGAGTAAAACTCTTTAAAATTGATGGTGCCACTGCGATCTATTTCTCTTAGTAAAAGGCCGGTTATGAGGAAACCGCTTATTACGTAGAAAATATCTACGCCTATAAAACCACCGCTTACCCATTTCGCATGAAAAAGAGTTACGAGTATTGCAGCTAGGGCTCTAAGCCCCTGAATCTGTGTGATTTTTACTGTTGAATTATTCTGCATTAAATCATTTTCAAAGATCGAATATTCATCTCAGGAAATTCAGACAATATTTTTTCTCTGCCTTTTAACGATTTTATCTCTAATAAAAAAACAAGTTTAGAAACTGTTGCCCCTGTTTTTTCCACTAATTTTATTGCTGCACTAGCAGTGCCTCCGGTAGCAAGAACATCATCTACTATCAAAACTTTCGTATCGGGTGCGCATGAATCTTTATGTATCTCCAGAGTGTCGGAGCCATATTCGAGCCCATAGTTTTCTTGGTATGTATCAGAAGGTAATTTTCCAACCTTTCTAATTGGAATGAATCCAATGTTGATGTGATTAGATAGAGCCGAAGCAAGGATAAATCCTCTTGCTTCCATTCCGGCCACATAATCAAGACCAATTTCATCTTTGGACATCTCTTCGATGATTGTTTTAAATGCTTTTGAATTTCCTAGAAGCGGTGTTATGTCGTGAAAGAGTATTCCGGGTAGCGGAAAATCTGGGATCTGCCTGATGAGGGATAGGGCATCGTCTAGTTTCACGATGCTGATAGTTT
Organism: Bacteroidota bacterium; assembly: GCA_041178685.1. Lineage (GTDB taxonomy): Bacteria > Bacteroidota > Bacteroidia > AKYH767-A > 2013-40CM-41-45 > Pollutiaquabacter. The sequence continues at coordinate 2,082 of JBEGUX010000312.1, read as the reverse complement.
CATATTTTTGTGTCCGAACGGGGACTTGAACCCCGAAGCCCTTGCGGGCACTAGCACCTCAAGCTAGCGCGTCTGCCAATTCCGCCACCCGGACGAGTAAGAACCCAACGATAGCAATGGCTCCGAAGGGAAGCAAAAGAGAATTTTCTGCGAGAGACTACGCATATGACCAAGAGTGAATTATCAGATGCTGAGCGCGCAGAATTGCATTCGGATGCAATTTCGATTTGCCAAACTTTGATTCGTATTCCAAGTGTTAATTATGGCGACGGCAAAGGTGATGAAGCGGCCGTTGCCGCAAAAGTTGTTGAATTATTGCTTGAAGCAGGTATTGATTCTGAAATATTCGAATCTGCCCCAGGGCGTTGCAACGTTATTGCTCACATTAAGGGTGTCGATGAAAAGCGTCCTGGTTTAGTAGTTCATGGACATTTAGATGTTGTGCCAGCTAATGCTGATGATTGGAGTGTGGATCCATTCTCCGCCGAAATTAAGGATGGAATGATTTGGGGTCGTGGCGCGGTTGATATGAAAAATATGGATGCAATGATTATTGCGATTTTTCGTATGTGGGCCAAAAAGGGAATCAAACCTCCACGCAACATTGTTCTGGCATTTTTCGCCGATGAAGAAGCAGGTTCTTTATTCGGTTCACGATGGATGGTTGCCAAGCATCCTGAAGTTTTTAAAGGATGCTCAGAAGCTATCTCTGAAGTGGGTGGATTTTCGGTAACTGTCGCGGGAGATAAACGTTTGTATTTTATTGAAGCTGCCCAAAAGGGTATTCATTGGATGCGATTGAGTGCATCGGGCCGCGCAGGTCATGGATCGATGATGAATCCTGAAAATGCACTAACCAGATTAAGTGAAGCTGTTTCAAAAGTTGGGAATTATGAATGGCCGCAACGTTATACAAAGACTGTTAAAGTCTTGTTTAATAAAATAGCTGAAGTTACTGGCAAGAAATATGATGAAAAAGATCTTCGCCCGTTACTAGAAGAAATTGGACCCATGGCCCGGATGATCGGAGCCACTCTTCAAAATACCGCAAATCCCACAATGCTTGAGGCTGGATATAAGGCGAACGTAATTCCTCAATCCGCCAGTGCTGTAATTGACGGGCGGTTTTTGCCAGGTTTGGAAAACGAACTTAACCAGACGATCAAAGAAATTATTGGTCCAGATATCACAGTAGAAACAATCACTCACGATATTGCTTTGGAAATAGATTTCGAAGGCGATTTAGTTGAATCTATGAATCGTTCGATTCTAGCTTTTGATCCAGAGGGTATTCCCGTGCCTTACCTAATGAGTGGCGGTACAGATAATAAAGCGCTAAGTGAGTTAGGCATTATTGGTTATGGTTTTTCCCCGCTTCAATTGCCAGCAGACTTGGATTTCATGGCTTTATTCCATGGAGTAGATGAACGTGTACCAGTTGATGGAATCAAATTTGGCGTAAACGTTCTCGAGGAATTTTTAAGAAATTCTTGAAATTTCGTTAAGAGCAGTTCGAACAACTTCCGGCAGAGTTACTTCTTCACTTGATAATGCACCACGAAGTTGAGCACCTGTTCGCGCTCCCAAAATAACGCTCGTAACATGCTCGGCATCCCTAACCCACGCAAGTGAAACTTCAAGCGGGGAGTATCCAAGACCTTCAGCAGCAACGCATACAGCTTCTACTATCTGCGTTTGTTTATCTGAAAGATAAGGCTCGACAAATGACGCGAAGTGAGGAGTAGCAGCTCGAGAATCGCTCGGGATACCTTTTCGATATTTACCGGTTAAAACTCCACGTCCAAGAGGAGACCACGCGAGGAAACCTACGTTTAAGTGTTCAACTGCATCAAGAATATCTTCTTCAACCTTGCGATTTAAGAGTGAATATTCATTTTGAATTGTTGTTATAGGTGCTTTATTTGCAATCACTTCTTGCCGAGTAATGGCATGTGCACCTTGCCATCCTGAGAAATTAGAGACTCCTACATAGCGCGCCTTTCCACTGGAATAGGCATAGTCCAATGCTGACAAGGTGTCATCAAGTGGTGTTAGAGCATCCCATGTGTGGATTTGCCATAG
>JBEGUX010000311.1:0-6320 GCA_041178685.1 Bacteroidota bacterium | reverse complement strand
AATACCGAACGCAATTCGAAAACATCGGACTTTCTTTTTTTGAATGGACAGTTGGATTGGCCTTCGATTACTTTCGAAATGAAAAGGTAGATATCGCGATTGTTGAGACCGGATTAGGTGGCCGACTGGACTCTACAAACGTAATACACCCGGAGTTGGCCGTGATTACCAACATAGGCTGGGATCATGCAAATTTGCTTGGGGACACACTAGAAAAAATAGCAGGAGAAAAAGCCGGGATCATTAAATCAGGTGTTCCTGTAGTTGTTGGAGAGCGTAGAGCAGAAAGTGCTCCTGTTTTTGAGCAATGCGCTCAACAGTTGCAGTCGTCATTGACAGTTGCAACCGATCATTGGAAAAGTATCCGTAACGAGGTAACGTCTACAAGTCAGACGGTAAAGATTCTTCACGATGATAAAACGATTTTCGACTCGTTGCAGCTCGATCTTCCCGGCAGTTATCAGTTGAAGAATGTTCTCACCGTGTTGGAAGCCATAGAACAACTTCGTAGTTTGGGATGGCAGCTTCCTACGGAAGCAGTCGTTGAAGCTTTATCACGAGTACGGGAACTCACAGGATTGCAAGGACGGTGGCAGCTTTTGTCAACACAGCCACTAATAATCTGCGATGTTGGACATAATATTGACGGCATACGTGAAGTTGTTTCCCAGATTAGCAGTACACCTCATAGCAAGTTGCACATCGTATTTGGAATGGTGAAAGATAAAGATGTACGACCTGTATTGCATTTGTTACCGAAGAATGCATCATATTATTTCTGTGAACCTTCTTTGCCACGTGCATTGCCTGCGGCGGAGTTGGCCGGTATTGCAAATGGTGTTGGATTAAAAGGTGAATCGTTTGATTCCGTAATAGCTGCACTTGATAGGGCGCGAATTACTGCTCAACCGGACGATCTTATCGTTGTCGGCGGAAGTACGTTTGTCGTCGCCGAAGTTGCCGGACTTGATTTTAAAAAGTGACTTTAACAAGATGAAACCTGTTCTGGCGGTAGGCCGGAATAATAATCGTTTCTCCGTCAACTTGTTTGGCAGCGCGGGCAATAACAGTAATGCGCTCTCCCTCTTCAAATAAAACATCGGTTTTTTGATTGCCTTGCCCGTCGATCCAGCAAATCATCACCGACGAGCGGCGATCGATGAACTTGTTGAAGATGGCGTAAAAGCGACCGCCGGAAATCTGACTGCAATACGAACTCTGATAGCCATCGTCATCCATGGAGTTTTGTTCTTTCTGAATTACTTTGCTCCAAAGCATTCCTCCCGATGGATTGAAGGATGCGGCGATGATATTTCCATACCGGTAATACGTATGCGTGATCATCGTCTGCGTATAATAATCCCAGAAGGTGCGCGATGATTCCACGTACGATTCGGCAATCACGGCTGCGCCGCCGTCCTTGCGCAGCAAAAGCCGATCGATGTAGTAGTTGTACACTTCTTTTTTACGAAAGTCGTTTCTGTCGGTAATGGATTTCTGCAACAACTCCTCGGTGAATGGAGCAAAATAGATAGTGGTATCGGTCAGGCTGTCTTTTACCAAAGATGTGTAAAAAACGCCGGCAGAAGCGAGCATGCCGGTCTCCGAGTAGAATCCTGCGACAGCCAGCCGATGATTAACTACATCATCAGCGATAGAAATATCGGTGAGAAATTTTCCTTCCAATCTAATATCGCGACTGATAAAGCGATCGGAAGCTTGGTGAAATCCGGTGATCATAAAATAGCTTTCACCGGGAAGCTTGACCCTTTTTTCGGTCAGGTACTGAACGCCGAGAACATAAAAATCACTCTCGTTCGTAAGCAAGAAATGCGTAGGCGAAAATCTCCTTATAGGACTCGCAATATTCCATTCTCTGCGGTAGCGTCGTTGCAAGGAGCTGTCCATCACTACGGCAACAATTGTTTGTTCGGTATCATTTTTATCAGCTTTGCGATACGCGAAAGCAAATACGCTGCGATCTTTGGAAAAAACAACTGCCGGCCGGCGATCATCGTCGAAACGTATAAACGGAAATTCTTCCATCAACACCGGTGATCCTTGCAAAGAACCATCCTGATTGATGTATTGTGCAAAAACTTCGTAGCCACTTCCGGAGGGCTTGTCGTTATAGCTGACCATTAATACACGATCACCAACGGATTGCAGGTCGACGACTTTTGCATCTTCTTGTGTGGGCTGAACTTCTTTCTCCCACGATAAATTTAGTGCGGTAGTATAGAACTGCAACAAGAAGCGGCGTGATTTGAAACTATTCTGTCCAGCTATATTATCGAACGGAACATTGCTCCGCAAGATGAAATAACCATTTTCTGTAGCGCCAAGTATTTTTAAATACGAAAATCGATTATTGTCGTCCAGCTCCCGCGACCAGGTGATTTCATAGGCCTGTGCATGTATGATGGTGCAAAACGTAAAAAAGAGAAGCAGGAGTTTTTTCACGGCCTGGTAAATCGTACTTAAAGATAATGACAATCTTGGATACGAATTGTATTCAGAATAAAAGTCATATGGAAATCGGTTGGATAGTTGCCTTTCGCAACACCCAACGATTATTCTTTCACAAAGCGATAGCCGCCTTTTTCAGCTCCCCAGACTTGCTCTTTTTTATCGTTATAACCACGGTCCCAGCTGACGAGCAGCTTCCGGGTGATGGTTACTTCGGATGTGGTGTAAGTTGCACCGCGTCGGTCGCTCGGGCAATTTTCTCCAACAGTTCCGCCTACGAACGATGAGCCATTTTTTGTGAGCCTTACCGCGCAGCCTGATTTAGCAGTGAGGGAATCAGGACTGAGTTTCTCGACATATTCCGGGTGACCGGCGAAGCGAAGTGGATCTTGCAAAGTAAAGATGTCACTTTCAAAGACTCCCGGTGCTGTCTCCTGAAGGTGATAGACCCGCTGACGATAAGGCTTGTCTTGGTAACCGGCCACGGCCTGTTCCACATAGAGCCAGTAGCCGTCTGTGCGATCTTTCCAAACCGGAATCATCTTTAGTCGTATATCAAAATAGTTGGCCGTATCCTCAAGATGTTGGGCGGTAGAGTTGTATGAGCCCGCCATCCATCGAACGAGCTTTTTCAAATCAGCCGACTGCCCAGAGGCAGAAAAGTGAAGGAGAAATGAGAATAAAAAGCAAAAGATAGGTTTGACAAGTTTACGCATGAAATGAATGTAGCAAGTGTCTATTGATTTAAATAACAGTGTTAAGGCAAACTACTGTCTTGCCAACAAATAATCAATAATCTTTACCGATGTCGCCGAATCAATTTCTGCGCCGTACACTTTGATCATCTTGTCCACGGTTTTTTCCCATGCTGCGCGCGAAAGTTTGGGTTGCATAAATACATAGCGAGCGGTATGGCATGTCTGGCAATGCGCTATGAATTCTTCCATGCCAGGACCTTTGTCGATGGAAAGTGGCACAGCAGTGGCTTCGGGTAAATTTGTCGCTGTTGCGTCAGCGGCTGTCTGGTCCGTTGAATTATTGGAAGTGCAACTGAATAACGTAGAGAGAAATGCAAGCAGCAAAAACGTATTAGGTTTGTTGGACGCTTTTTGAAATATTTTTTGGAATTGAATCATTTTCATCATTCCGTTACGAATACGGGTAATTGTTCAATTTCATTTTTCATATAGCCACTGCGGTTCCACTGTTTCATAGGCTGAGTTTCTCCGTTTATGTCAGTGGCCTTCACCATCAGGTAAAACATTCCCTCGCGATCGGGTGTCCAGTTGTAGCGCCATCTTCTCCATGAATAGCGGCCAAGTTCTTTATCAAGATTAGCTGCGGTCCAGGTCTTTCCGCTATCCAGCGACAGCTCCACTTTTGCAATACCACTGCCACCATCGAATGCTAATCCTTGCACTTCGATGGGTTGATCTTTGATAAGTTTGCTTCCGCCTTCAGGGCTCACAAAGAGCGAACGTAAAGCGATACGATGAATCGGTTCTGTTTTTTGCGCTAATGAGTCGGGTGTTTCATTGCCGTTACTTACTCCTTGCGGAACACGATAAGCTTTCTGCATCCAGAATCCTTTGAATGTATCGTTATACACCTTGATCTCGTTCAGCATGCCGATCCAATAGGTTGCATACCATCCCGGCACGACGAGCTTAAGTGGATAACCGTTCAACATTGGAATCGTATCGCCGTTCATTTCATAGGCCACTAGCACTTCTCCGTCCAGGGCTCGATCCAGTGGTAACGTTTTAATGAAATCGGGAGTTCCTGAAAGCGGCGGGTCGTCCATACCGTTGAATGCAACTTCGTACGCACCGGATTTTATACCCGCAGCTTCAAGGATGTCACGTAAAGGAACTCCGGTCCAGCGGGCATTTCCCATAGCTCCATTTTTCCACTGAACACCCGGAACACCAGGCTTGAATTGTTGTCGTGCGTTACCGGCACATACCGCCAGCGCTGCAACGGTTTGTGGTTTAAATCGTATGCGCAAATCTTTTAATGAAAGAGCGAGATTTTGTTTCACATGACCATGAACGCGTAGACGAAACGTATCGGGATCGATGTCTTCGGGCATATCGGCCATGTGCCATCGGACGAAGAATACGTCATTGGGTGTAAAGTCTTGCAAAAAATATTTTTGCGGCGTTTCGAGGTTGTACGGACGCTCCGTGCGCAGAATCATCTCGCGTTTGCCGGGAGCTTTTACAAGTACGTCCGGCTCTTTGAAGAACGAAAATTCTTTGTCCTGCTGCGCCGGGTTGGTACAGGAGAAGGTTGTGAGAATGAATATGAAAATCAGTAAGCAATTATTCATTGTGGAGGAAAAAGAGGTTCTGATAGTCATTAAAAACTATCTGCCTTAGGTTTATTGTTGAGTGCTTTTTCTATTTCAAGAAGTATTTCGTCAGTCAACAGCGGCAGCGCCGTGTAGCACTCCAAATTTTCTTTGAGTTGATCTACTTTAGATGCGCCTAGAATAACAGTGCTGACATTGGGGTTCTTGAGGCACCAAGCCAATGCGAGACGCGCCAAACTGATACCCAATTTATCGGCAATAAGTTTGAGTTGGCGTACCTTATCGAGGATCTGTTCCTGTATGACGCGGTCGTGTAGCCATTCCATTCCTTCCATCATGAGTCGCGTATCGCCGGGTTTGGCGTCGTTGTATTTGCCGGTAAGAACGCCGGAGGCCAGCGGCGACCAAATGGTGGTGCCGAGTCCGTGGTAGCGGAACAAGTGCAGGTAATCGCGCTCCAGTTTTTCACGGGTGAGCATATTGTATTGTGGCTGTTCGACGACAGGTCCGATGAGGTGGTGTTGTTTGGCGATGGCGATAGCTTCCATGATTTCGGAAGCGTCCCACTCTGAGGTTCCCCAATAGAGGATCTTGCCTTGCATGACCAGTTGGTGCATAGCCCACACCGTTTCTTCGATTGGCGTTTGTTTGTCGGGACGATGACAATAATAAAGATCGAGATAATCAACTTGCAGTCGCTTGAGTGCGCCGTGGCAGCCTTCGATAACGTGTTTACGGGAGAGTCCGCGTTGGTTGGGTTTAGCGTCTTTGCCATCGGTGCCAAAGAAAACTTTGGAGGAGACGAGGTAGGAGCTGCGATCCCAATTCTTTTTGGCAAGGATTTTTCCCATGACAATTTCAGATTGTCCGCGGGCATATATTTCAGCGTTATCGAAGAAGTTAATACCGGCATCATAGGCAACGGACATAAGTTCTTCGGCGGTTTTATCGTCGATTTGTTTTCCGAAGGTGAGCCAGGTGCCGAAGGAGAGGGCGCTTATTTGGAGGCCGGAGGAGCCGAGGCGGCGGTATTCCATATTGGGATTGCTTGATGTAAAAGAAATTGATTGTTTTCTGCTAAGGTATTAATACGCGTGGAAACCGTCTATGATAAAGGCGGGTTTTTAGTCCGTGAAAAAGGTTTAGAAATGACGAACGGCCTACAGTTTATACTGTAAGCCGTTGATTTTCAAGTGGTGGGAGCAACAGGATTCGAACCTGTGACCCTCTGCTTGTAAGGCAGGGGATTCAGTATCTTTTTATTGCCTTATATGTTCATATTCAGCTATTTAATATTTTCATTTTATCCCTTTTTTATCCCTTTTTTCCCGATATTTCCCGCAGTTTTATCCCTTTTTTATCCCCCTGCATCATGGATATATCTAATGAAAGCGTCACGGTCAATTTCTGGCATGATACTGATAAAAAGCGAAAGCGAATCGACGGCACCTTTCCAGTCAAAATCCTTGTTTACTCTAAACATCACAAAAAGAATAAACGATATAAGACACCATTTTACTTGACTGTGGATGATTAC
>JBEGUX010000310.1:0-21849 GCA_041178685.1 Bacteroidota bacterium | reverse complement strand
CTTTTCGTTTGAATAATTTCCGAAATGGATCCAAAGGGAAAACAGCGAATCTCTTTTCCTCCGATGGTACTAATTATTTGGAAACATTTACGAATGATTATACCAACCTGACCAATGGACTTTCGTATGATGCAAATGTCGATTACAAGCGTTCATTTCGTAAAAAGGAACAAGAGTTAACAATTTCAGCGCAACTATCCAACAACGATCGAAAAACAGATTACGATGTGGATCGCGTTGATCCTAACGATGTGTCTTACTATCAGGAATCGAGTCTGAACCGAAATTTTAATAGTGAAAAAACGCTACAAGCAGACTACGCACAACCGTTTGGAAAAAAATTCCTTTTGGAAACAGGTGTAAAAACGATACTGCGTGATGTATCGAGTGAGTATACGTATGATGAATATGATTTTGCAACGGCGTCATTCGTTCGCGATGAAGCGCGCAGTAATCTATTTGATTACAATCAGGATGTTTATGCCGGTTATGGCCAGGGAACACTTACGCTAGGGAAATTTGGAATTAAAGCAGGACTCCGCTACGAGCACACTCAAGTTGGTGGAACATTCCGTGATGATTCTTCGAATTTTACAAGTCAATACAGTAATTTAATTCCGACAGCCACTGTTTCTTACGCTAAGTCTGGAAAATATACTGCCAAGATTAGTTATACGCAGCGTATACAGCGTCCGGGAATGACCTTTTTAAATCCGTGGATTAATACCAGCGACTCTCTAAATATTACCTATGGAAATCCGGAATTAGAGCCCGAAGTAAGTCACGGATTTGAGTTGGGTTACAATACGTTTAAGAAGTTCGGTTCTATTAATGCTTCCGCGTATCATCGTTTTACCAATAACTCCATTGAAAGCATTCGTTTTATCGATAATGATAGTATCTATGTTACTACGTACGACAACATCGGTAAAAATTATACTACAGGCATCAGTGTAGGATTAAATGTGATGTGGAAGATGAAAATATTCTGCGGGGCTAATGCCAATCTTTACTACTACAAAGTGAGAACGTCCGGGTATTCGCAGGTGCTTTCCAACGACGGACTTAACTATAGTTTCAATTTATACGGCTCCTACAAATTTGGCAAACAATGGGGAATAATGGCTTTTGGAAACTTTAACGGTCCAAAAATCAGTGTTCAGGGAACATCTACTTCTTTTTGGTACTATAATCTAAGTGCACGAAGAGAGTTTAAATCAGGAAGCGGCGGACTAGGATTCGGGCTTGACAATTTCGCCTCCTGGTATATGAATTTTCGGAATGAGTATTCAGGGAATGGATTTTCCTATTCGGGCAACAATCGCTTCTTTTTTCTTGGCGTCCGTGTAAGCTTGGATTATCGTTTTGGCAAGATGGAATTCTCCGGATCTAAGAAAAAGAATATCCGTAACGATGATTTGAAAGATGGCGGTGGAGAGGGAATGGAAGGCGGCGGAATGATGGGCGGCGGACGTCGTTGATCCATAAAAAATGCCGACCTTTCAGTCTCTATTTTAATAAAGAATGGCGGATCAAAAAAAACTCTTTCTACTGGATGCCATGGCGCTCGTTTATCGTGCGTATTTCGCATTTAGTAACAATCATCGAATTAATTCCAAGGGACAAAATACCTCTGCAGTTTTTGGATTCACCAATACATTGCTGGAGGTATTGAAGAAAGAAAACCCATCGCATATCGCTGTTGTATTTGATACAGCAGCTCCAACGAGTCGCCACGAGGAATTTACCGACTATAAAGCTAATCGCCAGGAAATCCCTGAGGATTTGGCGCTGTCAATTCCCATGGTTGTTAGTCTTTGCGAGGCTTTCAATATTCCGGTATTGGCAAAAGATGGTTACGAAGCAGATGATATTATCGGTACGTTGGCGCGCCAGGCAGAAGCTGCGGGATTTGATACGTATATGATGACGCCGGATAAAGATTATGGTCAGCTGGTCGATGAGCATACATTTATCTACAAACCGCCACGCGGCGGCGGGAAGCCTGAAGTGCTGGGCATAAAAGAAATCTGTGAGCGTTGGGAGATTGAACGCGTTGAACAGGTAAAAGATATTTTAGGATTGATGGGCGATAGCGTGGATAATATTCCCGGCATCCCGGGTGTTGGAGAAAAAACTGCAATATCACTCGTTAAGCAATTTGGTTCCCTTGAAAATTTATTGAACTCTACCGATCAATTAAAGGGAAAGCTCAAAGAAAAAGTAGAGCAGCATAAAGAGTTAGCCATTCAATCAAAACGTTTAGCAACAATTTTATTAGATGTGCCGCTGGACATACAGCCTGAAGAACTTGGTCGTAGAGATTGGAATAAAGAGGCGTTACGAGATCTCTTTGCCGAATTAGAGTTTAGAAGGATGTCTGAACAACTTGGACTTGTTGCGCCATCCTCAGGAAGTGTAGAATCACCGAAAGCGTCTGCTCCAAAAAAAGTGAATTCTGCACAAGGTTCATTATTTGGTGATGATGATACAGTTGATGTAAATGAGACTGTAAGTGTCGAAGAAAATGCTCCTGCGACAGAATTAAAAACTATAAGTACAACACCGCACGAGTATCATACTGCATCTACTTTAGAGCAGCGACAAGAGTTGATTAAAGCATTAGCTGGAGCAAAACAATTTTGCTTTGATACGGAAACGACGGGATTAAATTCTTTGGAAGCTGAATTGGTGGGATTATCTTTTTCCATCAAACCCCACGAGGGCTGGTACGTTCCGGTTCCGGCAGAACGAGAAGTGGCTCAAGCAATCGTTGATGAGTTCAAATCGATTTTCGCAGATACTACCAAGACTAAAATAGCACAGAATTTGAAGTACGATTTGAATGTACTTCATTCTTATGGCGTTGTAGTTAACGGTCCGCTATTTGATACTATGATTGCTCATTTCCTTTTACATCCGGAAATGCGTCACAGTATGGATGTATTATCGGAAACCTATTTGCAGTACACACCGGTTTCTATAGAGCAGCTTATTGGAAAGCGAGGGAAAGATCAGCTGAATATGCGTGATGTTGCCATTGAACAAGTTGCTGAATATGCTGCAGAAGATGCTGATGTGACCTATCAGTTGCACGATATTTTTATTCCGAAGCTGACTAAAACAGGAACGGAGCAGTTATTTATGGAAGTTGAAATGCCACTCGTTCCTGTGTTAGCTGCTATGGAACAAGAGGGCGTGACGTTAGACCCTTCGGCATTGCACGAATTGTCCGGTGACTTGGCCAAGGATATTTCGTCGATGGAATCCGAAATACAAGGATATGCCGGTAAAAAATTCAATGTTTCTTCTCCTAAGCAAGTGGGAGAGGTATTGTTCGAAGAGTTGAAGATTGTTGAGAAGCCTGCGAAGACTAAAACCGGTCAGTATTCAACGAGCGAGGATGTGTTAAGCAAATTAGAAAATAAACATCCTATAGTACGAAGAATTCTTGATTACCGGGAATTAGTTAAGCTGAAGAATACCTATGTAGATGTTTTACCTGAATTGATTAATCCGCGTACAGGTAGAATTCATTCTACATTTAATCAGGTGGTAGCCGTTACCGGTCGATTGAGTTCCGATAACCCCAACCTTCAAAATATTCCGATCCGAACAGCGCGTGGCCGGGAGATTCGAAAAGCTTTTGTTCCGCGTGGAAATGATTTTGTACTCTTCTCTGCCGACTACTCCCAAATTGAACTACGTATTATTGCGGAGTTGAGTAGGGATCAAGGAATGTTAGCGGCGTTTAGTAGCGGACAAGATATTCACGCAGCCACTGCGGCAAAAGTTTACGGTGTACCGATTGAAGAAGTCACAGCCGATCAACGCCGAAATGCCAAGATGGTCAACTTTGGAATTATTTATGGAATTTCTGCTTTCGGTTTGGCAGACCGTCTAAATATTTCTCGTACCGAAGCAAAGTCTATCATAGAAAGCTATTTTAGACAATATCCTTCCATCAAAGATTATATGGACGAAAGCATAGCGGCGGCAAAAGAAAAGGGATATGTAGAAACTATCCTCGGTCGTCGTCGCTACTTGCGCGACATTAATTCGGCGAATGCTACAGTCCGGGGTTTTGCAGAACGAAACGCCATCAATGCACCTATTCAGGGAAGCGCAGCAGACATGATTAAGATTGCGATGGTGAATATTCACAGTGACATTCTTCACCGGAAACTACGCTCACGTATGGTACTACAGGTTCACGATGAATTGGTATTTGATGCTCATCGTGATGAGCTGGATGAACTTAAAGCTATGGTAGAGGAAAGGATGACGCGTGCGTTGCCGTTGCAAGTACCTATTGAGGTAGGAATGGGTAGCGGAAAAAATTGGTTGGAAGCACACTAGTCGCTGCGCGACTTACCGTATTTCAAACGGAACTTTGCGCCCGCATGAATAGACGGCCGGAAGTAAAACTTATGATCGCTGAAGTTGACCGGATAGGGTTCGGAAACACCGTATACGTCTTGCTTTAAAATATCTGTTCGATCAGAGACAGTGGCACGGACACCAACACCATAATAGAGTTCAATATCAAACGTTTTATTCAACTCGTAAATTTTCCCCCACAGGAACTCAAAACCAAACTTGGTACGTTGCCGCTCCTGGTAAATAGCAGTATCGTTGTTTTTACCGTTGTCAATCTGAAACCATTGCGGTTCATACTCGAGGTATTTATACAACAGAACAGGTGCGATATAATCTTGCCATCTTGAACCTTCGGATTTTGGCCGGTACATTTTATAGGCAAGTCTAACTGTATAGCCGCTTTCATAAAAATATTGGGAATTGCTCCACGATTCCGTGAGGTTGGCCAGCAATTCACTAGGGCGAACAAGTCCGCCGTTGATTTCAATACTTCTACGAGGAGAGAAAAAACGTTCAATCCCGAAGTTCCATTCGTTCGTGATTCCTAAAGTAACGTTCGTATTAATGGCGTTACGTTTGTATTGCAAAACATCGTCTTGTGCAAAGACAGTTATTCCATTCAACAAGAACAGAAAAAAAGACAGTTTTATAACGATTGGCTTCACGTTCTGCTTATACGTCGATCAGCTATAAAAGTATTCAAAAAAGAAAACGTCCCGAATGTGCTTCGGGACGTTTTTTAAAAAGAGCTATGAACAATTATTCGGAGACTACTAGTCGGCGAATATGGTGTTTGCCGCCTACAATCACATCAACGAGGTAGATACCAGGTGTAGTAATAGTAATTGGATACTCGTGAATGTTAGCATTAAGCGTTTCATTGGCCACTTCCTTCAGCAATCGGCCGGTCATATCGTGAAGTTGAACTTGAACGGATTGTGTGCTATTAAGTTTGAACTGAACCGCAGTGGTACCGGAAGTAGGATTTGGGAAGAGCGAGAAACCGGTAGTGACTTCGTCAACTTCGTCAACATTATTCGGAGTTCCGGTAATCTGGATTTCATCGATATATGTATTATTTCCACGGTCGGAAATGTTCTGGAACTTGAATCGCACGTTGGTGCGTGGTGCAAGGCCGGTTAGGTTGAAAGTGTCTAAGCGCCATTCAGTAGCCGTAGGCGTGAAGCTGGTAGCTCTTATTCCGCCGGTAGCTAAAGTTGCGCCTTGTTTGGTATAACGCGGTGTCCAAGTTTCACCACAGTTGGTACTGGTGTAAACCCGAAGCAGGTCGGCTGATGTTGAACTACGTTGGGCATTTGCTACATAGAAACGGAAACGAGCACTGGTCAGGTTGGAAATGTCGTATGGAGGGGTAATCCACTCGTCGGTCTGTCCCGCAGTGTTTGTGTAGTTGTTGATACGAACGCACGATGAAGTACCGTTCGCTCCGGTGTTGGTAACACGTGTCCATGTCGTTGAACTGACATCCGGATTGTAGATCCATCCTTCGGTTCCAGGGAAATCAGAGGCTTGATCGAAAGAGTTTACGAATGGAGTTAAATTACCTACTGCAGTAGTTACACGGATAAAACCTGTTCGAACTAATGTATCGGTACCGGTAGCATTGGAAGCGATAAGGGTTACATCATAAATGCCGGCCGTGTTATAAGTAACAACAGGCATTGAATCGGTAGATGTAGCAGGATTGCCGCCGGGGAAAATCCAGCTGTATTGTGTTACATCGCCTCTCCAACTATAATCTTTAAATGTAACACTACGACCTTCACAAACCGATTGGGTGGTAGTCCAGAAATCAGCAATAGGAGCGCAAAGAGAGGTGGATGTTGGATTTTGCGTACCGGTTGCAATAAGATTCTGAGTGGTCCACAAGTTGTTGCGTCCTGCAACACTTGAAGTTAACGTTGCGTGCATTCTGTCGCGCTGATCATAGGTATACATACAATCGCAATAAGAATACTCCATAAAGTTCTGAACGTTTTCAATAACCGGAGGATTACAAACCGAACCGGAAAGATTACACGATGTCCAGCCTTCTGTTTCTGGTGTGTCGCCTACGAAATCGTCGCCGCAGGAAACTCCGGGGCTATTGGTAGAACCCCAAGGGTGAAGAAGATTAAAGTGGTGACCTGCTTCGTGCGATATCGTATGAACACCTGAAGCACTGCCTGCACCAATGGTTCCGATATAATCGTAACGAGACATAATACCATCATAAATTCCGCTTACTGTTCCGGGCAAGTGGGCATAAGCGGCCGCTCCGGTGTTTTCAAGTGTCTTAGCCGTCCATATGTTTAAGTACATATTGTTAGGCCAAGGGTTCAATTTCGAGCTATTATTTGCGCTATTAGTTTTAGAAGTATAAATACGATCGATACCATTGGTGCAATTACCGTTTGGATCAATCGTAGCTAAACGAAATTCAATTTGAGCATCAGCGGCTAAAGCTTGAAAAGCAGGAACAATATTGATCGTGTCCGGATTTAATTTGCGGAAGTCACGATTCATATTCATTATGCAATCCATGATTTGAGCATCGGAAATGTTTTCACCGCCGTATTCGTGCAATACGTGAAAAACTACAGGAATAACATAGAGGGTTCCGCCACCACTATTGCGCTGAAGTTTACGATTAGCCACAAATTGTCGGGTATAAGCTTCAAGATCTTCGCGTGTCTTTAAAATAGAAGGATCTTGTGCAATGGATTCACGGTACATTTCATCTGTGAAGCAATGCAATCTGTCGTGGGTTTGAGCATTCAAACCGGACAGTACTGTCAGAACAGAAACGAGTAAGAGTAGACTTTTTTTCATGATTTTGATTATCTCCGCTTGAATAACGGATTTCAGTTGAGGTAAGTTTTCAAAAATACGGATTGTGGCCGACTTTTCCCACGTTTTGGCTGACTGTGACACAGTGCTGACAAATTAAAATGTCGGCTCCCGGAGCTTTCTTCGAAACCATAAAATATTGTATATCAATAAAATAAAGCCGGATCGCTTAAGCGAGCCGGCTTTGGACCATCGGTAAATTGGTATGAAGCAGGAATAATTGCCTATTGAAGAGCTTGTTTAAGGTCCTCTACCAGGTCGTTTGCATCTTCAATTCCTACACTCAGCCGAAGCAGTGAGTCCACAACTCCTGCCTTTTCCCTCACTTCTTTTGGAATCGAAGCATGGGTCATCGTTGCAGGATGGCCAATCAACGATTCAACTCCTCCGAGGGATTCCGCCAGTGAAAATACTTTTGTTCTTGCTGCGATATCAAAGGCTTCTTCCAGCGAATTGCCTTTTAGCGTAAATGATATCATGCCACCAAAGCCGCGCATCTGCTTTTTCGCGATAGCGTGATTGGGATGATCAGGATAGCCTGGCCAATAAACCTTGTCAACTTTAGGATGTGATTTTAAGAATTCAGCAACGCGTTTACCGTTCTCACAATGACGATCCATTCTTACATGCAGTGTTTTTATTCCGCGGAGCACCAGAAAGCTATCCATTGGTCCCGGAGTTGCACCACACGAATTCGCAATGAATGCAAGTTCATCGTACAGCTTATCATCATTAGTACATAAGGCTCCCATAACAACGTCAGAATGGCCACCAAGATATTTTGTAGCAGAATGCATCACAATGGAGGCGCCAAGGTTCAGCGGGTTTTGTAAATACGGCGATGCAAACGTGTTGTCTACGACCAAAATCAGATTCTTTTCCTTCGCAATGGAAGCTGTTGCTTCGATGTCAATGATTTTCATAATCGGGTTGGTCGGTGTTTCAACCCAGATCATTTTCGTCTTGTCGTTGATGAACTTGCGGATATTCTGTGCGTCCGCCATATCCACAAAATGAAAAACAATACCGAAGTGTTCGAAAATTTTCGTGAACATTCGGTAGGAGCCGCCATATAAATCGTCGGTGGCAATAACTTCATCTCCGGGACGTAAGAGTTTTATAATTGCATCTTCGGCACCTTGTCCGGAAGAGAAGCAAAGTCCATGCTTCGCGTTTTCCAGCGATGCAATACATTTTTCCAATGCAACTCTCGTCGGATTTTTTCCTCTTGCATACGCATAGCCTTTGTGTTTACCCGGACGCTCTTGTACATATGTTGACGTCTGATAAATTGGCGTCATGATGGCGCCGGTTGTTGGGTCAGGCTCTTGTCCGGCATGGATTGCGCGGGTCCCGAAGCTTAGATTTTCTGATGACATGTGAGTGTAAGATATTTTTTCTTTTGGATAATTAATTATTCTACCGGTCGTTTATGTTTCCAGCGTCGGTGTGTCCATAGCCAATATGCCGGGGTGTTTCGAATGATCGACTCATTCATTCGTGCACAAGCTTCCGTGATAGTATATTTTTCGGTAACGCCCGGTTGGTCTGTTATCAATTTGTATTCATAACGATAATAGCCGCGCTTCTTTTTTGTGATCACAGCATAAGCCACGGGAAGATTATATTTCACCGCATACGCTTCAACACCCATCAGCATACAAGTGTCCTGATTCAGAAACTTTATCCAATGACCTCGGCGCGGATCCGATGGACTTTGGTCATTGATGAATCCGTATGTGCAAAGTTCCTTTTCATGCCTAACAAAAAAATGTTGCACTTCTTTTGTAGACATTAATTTTAAACCAAAGCGAGACCGCGAACGTTGCAACTTATCGTCAAAGAAACGGTTGGAGAGTTTTTTGTAAATCCCTGTTGCAGTATGTGAGCTGTGAAACGGAAGTGTTATCGCCGGCCATTCCCAGTTGGCGTAGTGGCCAGTCGCCAAAATCACGCTTTTGCCTTCTTGGTAAAACCGTTCCAGCAGTTCAAGATTTATCAACTCCACTCTTTTCTGAATGGCGGCAGGACTTGCTGTAAATGTTTTCAAACTTTCAACAACCAGGTCACAAAAGTGGCGATAAAATGCTCTGCGTATCACCAATAATTCCTTTTCCTGTTTTTCAGGAAACGAGCGGCGAAGATTTTCCAATACTAATTTCTTGCGATAAGGAAGCAAGTAGTAAATAATCAAAAACATCAAATCCGAAATCCGGTACAAGACCCAGAAGGGGAGTAGCGAAATAGGAATGATTAAACCGTAATATAAAAGCGCGCTGAAAATTCGCATGCGGCAAAAGTACGAAACGTCAGCGAATGGAGGCTATTTGAAGCTATCGTTCGTAAAAGTGCATTTCACGCATGTATTCCCATACGCTTTCGGGCACCATATAGCGGACATCTTTTCCGGACTTAATTGCATTACGAATGAAAGTAGCCGATAATTCCATCAACGGTGCCGGCACGATTTTCACTTTCGGGTGATGAAGCAAATCGCCACCACTACTATCCCGGCGTGGATAAACATACAACTCTACCTGCTCCAGCAGTTGTTCCCAGTTTTTCCATTTGTGAAAAGAAGCCAGGTTATCGGCACCCATGATCAGTACAAACTGATGATCGGGAAATTTGTCGTATAAGTGAGAAATCGTATTAACCGTATAGCTGGGCTTGGGTAAATTAAATTCAATGTCCGAGGCTTTGAATTTTCTATAATCGCCGATGGCGGTTTTTACCAGTTGCAAACGATGATGGTCAGCTAATAAAGATTCTTTTTCCTTGAACGGATTGTGCGGCGAAACCACAAACCATATCTGATCCAAATCGGTATATTCAGCCATGTAGGATGCAATCACCATATGGCCATTGTGTACCGGATTAAACGAACCAAAGAAAAGGCCGATTTTCATGTTGATGTATCGGTGTCAGGAGTTCAAAAATTCGTTTACCAGTTTGGTAGCATCGTCCAACGCGTTCTCTAAAACATCATTTACGATAGTCTTATCAAATCGGAACGCATACGTGAGCTCGTGTTCTGCCTTGCTAATTCTGGCCTGATACGAGGCAGCTGTTTCTGAATTTCGTGTATGTAAACGACGTCGTAACTCATCGACAGAGGGCGGCATCACGAATACAGAAAGTAACAATTCGCCAAAAATGCTTTTTATTTTCAGGCCGCCTTCAACATCCACATCGAATACAGCCACCTTGTTTTGACTCCAGATTTTATCGACTTCAGCACGGAGCGTTCCGTAAAAACGATCGGTATAAACTTCTTCCCATTCGATGAATTCGTCGTTCGCAATCCTGGCTTTAAAATCTTCCACGCTTAAAAAATGGTAATCCACGCCATCTTTTTCGTTAGCACGAATAGGTCGCGTTGTGGCAGAAACAGAGAATTGAAGTCGCGGATCGTTCGACAACAAATGATGAACTATTGTTGTCTTGCCACTGCCGGAGGGGCCGCAGAAAAGAAGGAGTTTACCCTGCATTACTAAATAATGTTGAGGACTTGTTCTTTTACTTTTTCCAAATCATCTTTCATGTCAACTACGATCATCTGCATAGCTGCCTCGTTCGATTTCGAACCAATCGTATTAATCTCCCGACCGATTTCCTGTGCTATAAATGATAGTTTCTTGCCCGAAGAAACCTCTTCGTTCATCGTTTTAAGAAAATAGGTGCAGTGACTGCTTAAACGCACTTTCTCTTCGGTGATGTCAAGCTTTTCGAGATAATAAATCAACTCCTGCTCAAAACGATTTCTGTCGATTTCACTGACTTGAATAAACTCTTCCAGGCTTGTCTGAAGTTTTTTACGCACTTGCTCAATACGATTTTTTTCGAAAGGCTCCAGCTTCGCCATGTTTTCCTGGATCGCTTTAATTCGTTGCTCAAGATCGACCTTCAACGTGGCGCCTTCTTTTTTACGAAAGCTATCGAACGACTTTACTGCATTAGCCAGAACTTGTTGCAAGGTGTTCCAGTCTTCTTCGCTCATGCCGTTTTTTTCGGTGACCATCACATCAGGCATGGTCAATAAGGTGCGCAGCATATCAGTACCATCCTGAATATTCAAGGACTGCTGAACGTTTTTTAATTCTTCGTGATAAGCCTTTAATAAATCGACATTAAACGATGCGCGGCGTTGTGCCTCCGGCGATTCTATAGAAACCGTGCACTCTACTTTTCCGCGTTCAATAGTTCGGTTTAATTCGGCCCGTATCTCCAATTCCTTTTCCCTGAAAGCAGAAGGAAGTCGTAACGACAAGTCAAAAAACTTGCTGTTGACGGATTTGATTTCCGCGAGGATGGTTTTGTTTCCCACCTGTATGGAAGCACTACCAAAACCGGTCATGGAACGGATCATGGGACAAGGATTTGAAAATGAAGCCCCAAAATTACTCCAAATGTTGGAATTTCAACTATTCACGGGAAACACGGTTGTTCGTAGCAGGAATGGCAGTTTGACGATTTACCAAATAAACGCCGGAAAATATCAATAAACAGGCAACGCCTTGAATAAGGGTTACCTTTTCGTGAGTAATCAATAGCGAAATCATGGTTGCAAAAACCGGCTGCAAATAAATATAAAAACTCACCACCGATGCGCTCAGGTGATGTAAGCCATAAGTGTTGAAAAGGTAAGCAAAGAAAGTGGTAGCCACGATGACATAGGCAGTTGCCAGCCAAACGGGCCACGTGAAAGTTTCCCAGGCGATTCTTCCTACTTGCTCGTACCCAAAAGGAATGACAAGTAAAAGCCCATAGAAGAATGTCCAGCGAATGACTAGCCACGGCGAATATTTTTTCATTAACGGTTTTGATCCCACGATAAAAATGGCATATGAAGCCGCGTTAATGAGAATCATTAAATCGCCTTGCCAAGTCGCCATACCGGAAACATCTTTGCGAACGAGGATGAGACTGGATGCACCGGAAACGCCGAGTAAAATTCCAAGTCCACGCATCCAAGTAATACGCTCTTTATACAAGATACTGGCTGCAGCCATCACCATGATCGGTGTTGATGTCATGATCAAAGCAGCGTTGATATTAGATGTGCGGGATAATCCTTCAAAAAATAATAGCTGATTAATGGCAACGCCAAACATTCCTAACATGAAAAGCAAGACGTGGTCTTTGGGCTCTATCTTTTCGTTCTTATCCGTCATTTTGCTGAAAGTCCAGAAGAGGATGAGCGCAACAATCACCCGTAAAAGAATGAAACCGGAAGGCTGAATATATTTCGGCATCGCGATTTTAGCAATGCTGAAATTGGCACCATAAATTAAATTTGCTAATAGTATGGCAACGTGTGCCCGTGTGCTATGACTCATTCGGCAAGCGCTGCTTTTGCGGCGGCAACTGTTTTAGCGGCATTGCCAATAAAAATTGATTTCCCTGAAATGATAACAGGCCGCTTTAGAAAAGTATATTCTTCAAGGATGTATTTGCGATAATCTTTTTCCGTCAATTTTTTTTCACTAAGCCCAAGGGTACGGTACTTAATAGCCTTGCGACTGAATAATCCTTCGTAGCTGCCTGCTAGTCCGGCCATTTCATCCAGTTGATCGGAAGTAATTTTTTCAGATTTGATATCTTGAAGCTGAACATTTTTTGTCGGTGCCAAATCTTTGATGATCTTCTGACACGTGTTACAAGTGGAGAGATGATAAATCTTCTTCATGCCGCAAAGATACTATTTCAATCGGCAGCGAGAGATGCTAAACAACTTCGTTGTTTTATACTTATCGAATCACCGCGCCGCCATCCATTACCATGTCTGCGCCAGTCATGAAAGACGACTCATCGCTGGATAAGAAAAGCGCACCGTTGGCGAGTTCAATCGCTTCTGCCATTCTTCCTTGCGGGCTCATCGTTTTGATTACCTGATCCATCCCCGGCGCTTTTACCAGATTTTCTGTCATTGGTGTTGAAACGCCTCCCGGCAACAAAGCATTGACACGAATATTATATTTCGCGTACTCAACGGCCAGGTCTTTCGTGAGTAATCGCAGTCCGGCTTTGGATGCCGAGTAAGCCGGACCATTACCTCCGACTAATCCGGCAATGGAAGACACATTAACAATGGCGCCACCGCTACTTTTTTGCATAAAAGGAAGTACAAGTTTGCATCCAAGAAAAGGTCCGGTAAGATTAATACTGATTATTTTATGCCATTCTTCGGGAGAAGTGTTTTCCGTGGTTTTTCCCGCAGGAAATACACCCGCATTATTTACCAATACATTGATACGGCCGTATAGCTCCATACAATAATTAAAAACTTTATTCCAATCATCGATAGAAGTCACATCGTGTTTTATTCCCTGGATGAGTAATCCTTCGTTTCGGGCTTCCTTCACCCATTGCATCAATTTATCGTCCTGTATGTCGGTCGCCAGCACTGTTGCGCCTTCACGCGCAAACAGTAGTGCCTCTTCTTTTCCCATGCCTCCGGCTGCGCCGGTGATGATGGCTGTTTTATGCTGTAATCGTTTCATGTTCTTTTTTAATTTCTTTTTCGGCTGCTGCTATGTTCTCAATGCCTTCTAGCAACGCGTCCGGATTAAAACTAATACTATCGATGCCGCAATTTACGAGGAAGCGTGCGAATTCAGGTTTATCGCTGGGCACCTGGCCACATAATCCGATTTTTCGGCCATTCTTTTTTGCTTTTGAAATGACAGATTGCAGTAACTGCAATACTGCAGGATTATTTTCATCAAACAAGTCGCTGATGATGGCTGTATCACGATCGATCCCTAATGTTAATTGTGTCAAGTCATTTGATCCAATCGAGAATCCGTCAAAGATTTCAGCGAATTCATCGGCCAGCACAACATTGCTCGGAATCTCAGCCATCACATACACTTCAAGTCCGTTTTCCCCACGTTCCAATCCAAATTCCTTCATGGTTTGCAACACTTTTTTTCCTTCATCCACTGTTCTGCAAAATGGGATCATCACTTTCACATTGGTGAGACCCATTTTATCACGAACACGCCGGATGGCATCGCATTCTAACCCAAAACCTGATTTATAAGCATCGCGATAATAGCGCGAAGCCCCTCGAAATCCAAGCATAGGATTTTCTTCTTGTGGTTCGAAATATTTGCCGCCAATAAGATCTGCATATTCGTTCGTCTTGAAATCACTCATCCGCACAATCACATCGTTAGGGTAAAACGCGGCAGCCATCATGCCAACCGACGAAGCCAACTGATCAATAAAGTATTCCTTTTTATTGGCATACTCTTCTGTTATAGCATCGATCTGTTGGCGAATGCTCTTGTCGGTTACTTTTTCGGGTTGAAGTAACGCCATCGGATGGATGCGAATACTGTTGGTGATTATAAACTCCATCCGTAGCAAGCCAATTCCTTTCGCCGGATAGAATGCATAGTGAAATGCTTTGGATGGATCGGCTAGAATCAACATCGCTGTTGTTTTTATTTTAGCAGTATTGATAATCGGAACTTCTATCACCGACCATTCCAGTTTTCCTTGGTAAACTTGTCCTGTATCGCCGCTTGCAGTTGATACAGTAATAATTTGTCCGTCAACTAACGTAGTCGTTGCATTTTCGGTTCCTACTACGGCTGTGATACCCAATTCACGAGCTACGATACTTGCGTGACTGGTTCGTCCTCCTTTATCTGTGATAATACAAACCGCTTTTCTCAGCAGCGTGTTCCAGTCGGGATGTGTTATTTCAGCGACAAGAATATCGCCTTCGTTAACTTTTGCGCCATCTTCGAGCGAACGAATGATCTTTGCGGGACCACTAACGATCGCATGGCCAACAGCTGTTCCGGAACAAATGATAGTTGTAGTGTTTTTTAATTTATATTCTTTTAAGGAAATTGGTTTATGCTGCGCATGAACTGTCTCTGGCCGCGCCTGCAGAATAAATAGTTCGCCGGTAACACCATCTTTTGCCCACTCAATATCCATCGGCATCTTGTAATGTTTTTCGATATCGGCGCACCATTTTCCTAGTTGGATAACTTCGTCTTCGCGGATAACATATTGCTGTTGCTCTGCAGTTGTTGTTTCCACTAGAATAGTTCGTTGATCTTTGTCTGTTCCGTAGATCAGCTTATTTCTTTTGGCTCCGCACACTTTTCGGAGTAGCGGATTCTTACCGGTAAAAAGTGTTGGCTTGAAAAGGACAAACTCATCCGGGTTCACCGCGCCCTGAACAATCGTTTCTCCCAAGCCCCAGGCGCCAGTGATATAAATTACATTTCGGAAGCCTGTTTCAGGGTCGAGTGTAAATGCAACTCCCGCAGAGCCCATATCACTACGCACCATGCGTTGAACACCGGCACTAAGTGCTACTTTAATGTGCTCAAATCCGTTGTCGATGCGGTATTTTATGGCGCGTTCCGTATATAATGAGCGATAACAATTTTTTACTGCGGCCAATACTGCTTCATCGCCTTGTATATTGAGATACGATTCGTGTTGTCCGGCGAAACTGGCGGTAGGTAAATCTTCTGCCGTTGCGCTGCTACGTACGGCAACAGCCGGAGATCCCATACGATGATAGGCTTCCAGGATCTCTAGCGCTATGCTACCTGGAATTTCGCAACGATCAATTAGCGATCGGCACGTAGCGCTGGCCTTACTCAGCCCCTCGAGTGTTGTTGATGAGATAGCAGCTAGCGCATCCTCTATCTGATCATAAACTCCGTTTTCTTTCAAGGTTTTCCAGAATGCTTCAGAGCTTATAGCAAATCCTTCCGGGATGTTTATTCCTAATCCTGCCAGATGCTGCGTCATTTCGCCCAGTGAAGCGTTTTTACCACCGAAAGAGGGGATGTCATTGATTCCAATTGAAGTAAAAGGTTGCGTAGTTCTCATTGTTCAGCAAAGTAATCTTACTGCAACGATCATAACATGACTTGCGTCACCTTATTACGCCTTTGTACCTGATTGAACTTTTGTAATTTTAAACCGTGATCAACAAAAACTATTTTCTCGTTAATGGAATAACATGGGTGCGCGTCATCGCTTTCCCATTTTTGCTGTTACTCATTTACCTGGATCGGCAGAATATTTTCAAATGGCTGCTAGGCATCTGCTTTTTTACGGATCTTATTGATGGTTTACTTGCGCGCAAGTTGCAAGTGGCAAGTGTTTTTGGTACAAAGCTCGATTCCATTGGCGACGATTTGACAATTTTGGCTGGAGTGTTGGGCGTGTGGTTTTTTAAACAGGATTTTTTAGTGGAGCAGCGGTTGACAATCGGCATTATGCTGGTCTTATTTGTTGTACAGACAATAATGGCATTTATTCGGTACGGACGAATTACCAGTTTTCATACCTTTTTTGCTAAACTGGCAGCGCTACTACAAGGCTGTTTTCTTTTATTACTTTTCTTTACGGAACAACCATTTTATCCGCTCTTTTATTTTGCTGCCCTTGTAACAACATTAGAACTCATCGAAGAGATCATATTGGTAATAATGCTCAAAGAGTGGCGAGCGAATGTCAAAGGCATACTTTGGGTAATGCGCAATCGTCTTTAAATGCTTCTTTTAGGTTTTTAAAAGCCTATAGAAGGGGATCAACCTCTGCCTAAGCCATTTATTATCAGTCGATTTAAGTTAATCCGGAGTCTTTTGCGGGAAATTATGTAGATTTGAATACTTACATTCATTCCAGTGGAAAAAGCATTTGAAGTCCGATTGCCCCAATTTGAAGGGCCGTTCGATCTCCTCTTGTTCTTCATAGAACGTGACGAGATAGACGTTCACAATATTCCCATTTCAAGTATCACCAACGATTTTCTCGAGTACATCCGTCAGATGAACGAGTTAAATATCGAGTTGGCCAGTGAGTTCATTTTAGTTGCTGCCACGCTAATGCGCATCAAAGCTAAAATGTTACTTCCACGCCCTGAGCTTGACGAAGCAGGCAACGAAATCGACCCTCGTAAGGATCTGGTGGAACGTATTCTTCAATACAAGCAATTTAAAGAAGCATGTGAGGATATGCGCGTATTGGAAGAAGATCGCTCACTCAAAGCAGCGCGTGGAAATATTCAGCGTGAGTTAGCAGAGATTGCTATGCAGAATGCAGCTTCTGAAGAGCTAATGAATCTGACGTTGTATCAATTGCTTAACACGTTTAACAAAGTAGTGACTCGTTTTGAAAACGAGAGCAAGAAAGTGAAACACAAAGTGGTGCAGTATCCGTACACCATCGCGGGGGAAAAATCGGCCTTACGTGATCGCATTCGTGCTCACCGCAAAGTTGCTTTCACGGAGGTTATCACCTCCTGCGAGAATAAAGTACAAGCCATATTTACCTTCCTGGCTGTGCTTGAACTTCTGGCAGAACAAGTCATCCGTATTACACTTGGAATTGGATTCAATAATTTCTGGTTGAGTGAACCCGAGGAAGTGACCGCTTAAGCACTTTCTTGCATCCTGCATGCAAACCGACTCAAGGCAACTGCTCCGTAACTTCCGGCCTTCCCGGATTTTTTTACCGGTTCTTCTCGGACTAGGCGCAGCGACTTTCCTCTTGTTGAGAAGCTTCAATCCTGAAGCGTTTCAGAAGATCGACTGGACGTGGAACAGTACACTCTGGATTCTTGCCGCATTTTTAATGATGGTCATTCGCGATTGGGCTTACATGGTTCGGATTCGCGCACTGACGGATTATGAGTTAAACTGGCGAAATGCATTTAACGTCATTATGCTTTGGGAGTTTGCATCGGCATTGGCTCCGGGGATGATTGGTGGTGGATTCATCTTTGCTATATTCATTTTGAATCGCGAGAAGATCAACATGGGCAAGAGCATCACTGCCGTGATGGTGACATCGTTTCAGGATGGTGTCTTTCTTGCTGTGATGGCACCATTGGTATATTTTACTGTTGGTAAGGAGCGACTCTTCACTACGCTTACTGAAACCAACGTCATCAAGCTAAGCGATGGTTTTTTCTATACTTTCTGGACGGTCTATTTTATCATTCTTGCTTACAAAGTTTTCGTTGCCTACGCTCTATTTATCAATCCGCGTTTTATTAAGCACCTCTTGTTGCGCCTTTTTTCTTTTCCAATTTTGCGGCGCTGGAAACACAGCGCATTGGAAACCGGAAATCAACTGGTCATTGCTTCCAAAGGACTGAACAATAAGAACCGGCAGTTTTGGCTCTATTCATTTTTTGGAACGTTTGCTTCTTGGACAGCCCGTTACTCAATCGTCAATTGCCTTATTCTTGCATTCAGCCAGGCATCGATAGATAATTATGTTGTCTTTGCGCGCCAGATCATCATGGGGATCATCATTCTTTTCAGCCCAACACCCGGCGGAAGTGGCTTAGCAGAATTTATGTTCACGGATTTTCTGGGTGAATTCATTCCGGCAGGACTGGCAGCCACACTAGGTTTACTGTGGCGATTGATCAGCTACTATCCTTATCTGTTTATTGGCGCTGTACTATTACCGCGCTGGATTCGCAAGCGGTTCAGTCGTGCGGAAGCAGCAAATGTGCAGGACGTACTTTAACGATTACGCCCAAACCTGTTCCAATACTTTGTGGGATTTTATTTCGCCGAAGCCATCGATGTGCAGGCGGTAATACTCCAATATCCGTTCTACAAGCTCGCGACGCTCACTAACAGGCAGAGCAACGGTTTTACTCAGGTCGCTGGATGAGCTAAGCAAGAGATTGAATTGCTGACTCATAGATTTATCCAGAAAGAAGGGATGATCCGGTGCAAGATGCTCAAAGTTCCCGTCTTGTAAATTAAAGTACGGCGCCTCTTCAGAATAACTACCATTCGGAAAGAAGCCAAGAAAGCGTGTGAGTCGCAGTAAAAAAGAAAGGTGAAAATTTCCGGAAGCTTCCGATTGCACATCGAGCAATTGTATTTCGCTAAAGATGAATTCAAAGAGCGATGAGTTCTCTCCTTCTTCTTTGATTGCCCGGTAAAGTACTTCATTTAAAAAAAGCACCATGGATGTTTTCATTACATCGAATGGAATACTCTTGAACTGTGGGTGGTTGCGGATTTCTGAAATACGCTGAATGCCGCCGCGCTCTTTATGGTAAACGACCATTTCTACCAGGGAAAGCGGCTGAAAAATACCGGACTTGTTTTTAGCACCCTTCTTGCGCACACCATTTACTATGTACGACTGTACGCCAAATTGTTCAGTGAATATTTTGGCGATAATACTCGTTTCCGAGTAGTCTGTGGTGTGAAAAATAATGCCGCGTGTTTTGTGAAGCATTATTTCGCCATCAAAATCTTTGTTACGCAAGTAGCGCTGCCATCAGCGTTAGTGACATGCGCAAAGTAAACGCCGGTAGCAGCGCGACGACCTGAGAAATCATTTCCGTCCCAGATGGCTTGTCCGCCCAGTGCTTTTGTATGATAAACAATATTGCCCGCGGTATCTGTAATCCTGACATCGGCATCGTCAACAAGTCCGCGAATAGCAATCGTGCCAACATAATCGTGCTTGACCGGATTAGGGAACGCGTAATATCCGTCGCACACCGTTCCGCCATTTGTCGCATCGCTACGATAGGATACAATACCTTTGTCTGTGCCAATGAATAATTCACCCGTTAGATTATCGACGGTCATGCACGCAATGTTGTTGGACGGAAGCGGGGAGTTGTCGGTATTGAAGTTGAGCAACTGTTTGGTGCCATCTTCTGAGAGAAGGAATACACCGCCGCCATACGTACCAAACCATTTTCTGTTAGCACCATCGATAACAACAGAAGTGACATATTCCGACTCCAGCAGATATTGCGCATACCCATCTTGCTCTATTATGACGCGTTGAGCGTCGAAATTTGAAGAGCTGAAGATTTCAGAAGGGTTGTAAAATACGCCTACGCCTTTGTTGGTGCCCACCCAAATCGATCCGTCTTTATCTTTCGCCATCGAGCGAACAAAAATATCCGGTAATGCACCGCTGCCAACACGATCGGTGAGTTGACGGTAGCTATCATCGTTGGGATTGTCGGGATCATTTTCATTGAAAACAATGATGCCGGCTCCGGCACTTGGACCGTCGTAGGAAATCACCCACTTTGTTCCATAGTCGTCGACCAATGTTTGAAACAGCCAAAGATTAGCCACGGAAGCATCACGAATCTGGAACGACTTCCAGGTCCCGTTGGCATATCGTGCACTGATAGGTGAAGTAGTTCCACCGGCGGCAACCCATAATGTTCCGTTACTATCGAATGTCACGCCACCGGCAAGGATATAATTTTGTAAACCGGTTTTGGAAAGTAGCGTACTATTATTTTCATCGAATTGGCGAACCCCTCCGTTTGTATTGTACTCCAAAACACCACCGCGCCAATTTCCAAAATAAGCATGCTGAGGATTGCTAGGGTCAACAGCAACAGCAACCATTGCAGGGAGGTTTATGCGATCATAAAGGGTGTCGTTCGAGCGGTTGAAGGATTTCCAGTCGTTGTTGTTAAGTACATAACAGCCGTTCTTGGAATCGTATTCCGGTGCAAAGCCCGATAAAGAGCCTGAAGCCACCCAAAGTGTTCCTTCGCGTGAGTCCATTGCATACACCGCTTCTGAGCCCGGGCCTGTTGGTGCATGATTCAAAACGTAAGTTGGGTTGAAGTTCACTTGAACAAGGCCACGCTGATTATCGGCTAACCAGTATTGACCACTGACATCTACAAATGCGTCATTAATTTGTGGCGGATAATAAGTATTGCCATCCACCGTTCTGTATAGAGAAAGTGTGGTATCGTAGGCTGATGCTTTCAATGAATTTGAATAAATGAAATTGCGATGCAAGGAATCAACGCGTGCGCCGCGTGTAAATTCCTGCAACAACACTTGCCATGATCCATTGACACGCTGCAATACAGTGTCAGTATTGCTGTTGGCGTTAGAATTTATTACAATGAAATTGCCATTGAAAGATGTTGCGGAGGTAAAACGAGAGGAAGAGTTGCTCAAGCCGTTCACTTCTTGTGTCCAGCCCGTGAAATTGAAAATATTTGGATCATTGATCTGTGCAGTGCGAATCCCCGAAGAAGTCGCCGCAAGCAATTCATTACCATTGAAGGCAAGACCGTTTACTATCAAATTACTTCCGCCGGGTCCGATATAGTAGGTGTCTTTGATTTCTTTGCGATCAAGATCTATGACAATGATTCCGAAATCGGTAGCCAGATACGCTTTTCGGTTATAAAAAAGTGCATCATTGATTCGCTTTCCGCCAACAATATTTTTTCGCTTGATATCGGGAATGTTGATAATAGATAGATTGTTTACATAAAGCAAATCAATGTTCGAATTCTCGTAACTGATCAGTAGTATTTGTGTTGATGGATCATAGTAGATACCTGCGATCTCAACATCAGAAAGTCCGTTGAGTCGGGTAAAACGATTCAGGCCGCCATCAAACTTTTGAAAACTGAAAAGCCCGAATCGACTGGCACAGTAGATCCGATCATTTACTTCCTCGATATCGATGGCTTTACTATACGGAACATGATCGCGCCAGTTTCCGATAGCTACCGGCAAACCTTGGCCTTCTGCGATTTTTACTGAAAAAAGAGAAATAAAGCAGATGGAAAGGAGCAGAGGTGTTTGGCGGATGGTG
>JBEGUX010000309.1:0-3900 GCA_041178685.1 Bacteroidota bacterium | reverse complement strand
GCTGCTGTTGAATGATTTTGCATTCCGTGCGGCTTCTCCTTTTGTGGACGTACCTTCCGGTGTATCAATTAATATTGGAATTGCTCCTCCAACTAGCACCTCCTCTTCACAGGCTATAGCTACCATCCCGGTAACATTGCAAGGTGGCCAAACTTACGTTGCTATTGCAAACGGTGTTTTGGATCCCGCTCAATTTGCAGCAAACCCTAACGCACTTAGCACCGGATTTTCTCTCTTTATCCAGTCAGGTATTACTGAATCCAGCAGTGCTTCCGGCGCTGTTCGTTTCGTAGCATTTCACGGTGCTACTGATGCTCCTGAGGTGGACGTAGTTACCGGCGGATCTCCATTGGTTGATAATATTATCTATGGAAACTATAGTGGTGCATTGGAAGTTCCCGCTGCATCTTACGTGTTGAATGTTACCCCTTCCAACGATAATTCTACTATCGTAGCATCATATATTGCTGACTTGTCTTCATTGGGCGGTGGCTCTGCGGTTGTTTTCGCTTCTGGTTTCCTTGATCCTTCCACCAACCAAAATGGAGAAGCGTTCGGTTTATTCGCAGCTCTTGCAAACGGCACTGTTGTAGCGTTTCCTGCAAATAACACTGCACGCTTGCAGGTCATTCATAACGCCGCAGATCCTGCAGCCGCAGTGGTGGATATCTATGCTGATACTACTTTGCTCCTTGATGATTTTACTTTCCGTACAGCGACACAGTTTATCAATGTTCCTGCTGGCGTACAAATCAACTTAGGAATAGCGCCTCCAAGCAGTACTTCTTCTTCACAAGCAATTGCAACCATTCCGGTTACATTCGCTGCCGGTCAAACTTATGTAGCAGTTGCAAACGGGGTTCTTGATCCTACTAGTTTCGCTACCAATCCTGACGCGGTTAGTACCGGTTTCCAATTGCTCGTTCAAAGTGGCGTTAGTGAGTCGAGTGGAAATGCTTCCGCGGTTCGTTTCTTTGCGTTGCATGGCGCTACTGATGCTCCAACCGTTGACGTCATTCCAATGAGCTCCGCTACACCACTAATTGACAATCTTACCTACGCGCAATTCAGTGCTACTCTTGATGTGCCTGCTGCCTCTTATCTTTTGAACGTTACTCCTGGTGGAAACAACACAGCAGTCGTTGCTTCTTACGTAGCAGATCTCTCAACATTGGGTGGCGGTGCAGCAGTTGTTTTTGCATCCGGTTTCTTGGATCCTTCAGCCAACCAAAATGGCGCTGCTTTCGGCTTGTTCGCTGCTCTTGCAGATGGTTCTGTCTTACAATTGCCGTTGAATACTTCAGCACGTGTTCAAGTTATTCATAATGCAGCTGACCCAGCTGCAGTATCGGTAGATGTATACGCCGGTGCAACACCACTTATTGATGACTTTGATTTCCGTGAAGCAACAGCATTCATTGACGTGCCAGCTGGAGTTGCAATCCCAATCGGTATCGCTCCTGCAAACTCAACTTCTGCTGCGGATACTATTCCTACCCTTGGTACCACCTTCACACTTACTGCAGGACAAACTTATGCGGTAATCGCCAATGGCGTTACAGCTCCTTCACAGTTCGGTCCTAATCCTGATGGTCGTCCAACCGGATTTACTTTCTTTGTTAAAGAAGGCGTTCGTACTTCAGCAGCAGCTTCAGGCGATGTAGACTTCGTAGTATTACACGGTGTTACCGATGCTCCTGCAGTGGATGTTATTGCAAACGGTGCATTGACAATTGTTGACGATGCTGCATATGGCGACATTACCAACTATATCAACGTTCCTGCTGCTTCCTATTCACTGGGAATTGCACCAGCTGCCGGTTCTCCTGTATTATTGACCTACACCGCAGATCTTACCTCGCTGGGTGGTGGTTCAGCAGTAGTTTTTGCATCAGGCTTCCTCGATCCTTCGACCAATCAAAATGGTCCGTCGTTCGGTCTTTACGCTGCCTTGACGGATGGTACAGTTGTTCCATTTACTAATACCACATCGGTGAACGAGACTATTCAGATAGTTTCCGGATTGTATCCTAATCCGGCAAACCGTGAAATTAATCTCTCGTTTGCCAAAACGAATGCGGCTACGGCTCTCCTCGTGATTTCAGATGCTACCGGTCGTGTTGTTCTTAGTAATACCATAGAAGTTGGATCAGCGCGAACAGCGCGTGTTGACGTTGGCCAGCTCGCCAACGGCCTGTATCAACTTTCTATCTTGACCCCTTCCGGCTACGATTCACGTTCGTTCCTGATTGCACGTTAATCCATTGATCATTATAAGAAACCCTCGTGCTTGCACGAGGGTTTTTTTATGGCAAATGGCTCGGAATCGACTAATTTTGCAGAAAAATAAACTCCTCGAACAAATTCTTTAATTCTGTGTTATAATAAGAGATGAGTCAGTTTTCCATCAAGGACATAGAACAGCTTACCGGTATAAAGGCGCATACGTTGCGGATTTGGGAACAGCGTTACAGTCTCCCGCTCCCTAAACGTACACCGACCAATATTCGGTATTATGATGACGACGATCTGCGTTTGTTGTTGAACATCGCTATGCTCAATCAGCATGGGCATAAGATTTCACGTATCAGCAGGTTGACGCAGGATGAGATTGGTAAACTGGCGATTGAATTATCGCTGCAAACAAAAAACCAGTCGGTTCATATCCAATCGTTGGTTTCTTGCATGCTGGATTTGGATGAGGCTTCTTTTGATAAAGTGCTTTCTTCTTGTCTCTTGCAGCAAGGTTTGGAAAGCACGATGATGGAAGTTGTATTTCCTTTCATGTCAATGGTTGGAGTATTGTGGCAGACCGGCACACTGGATCTTGCCTACGAGCATTTCATGTCCGGAATGCTTCGACAAAAACTGATTGTAGCGATCGATGGACAAACGGTGCGACTTCGGGACGATGCTCGGAATTTCATGCTCTTTCTTCCTGAGGGAGAAAATCACGAATTAGGATTATTATTTGCCAACTACCTGGTGCGTGCAGCAGGGCATCGTGCGTTATATCTTGGCCAAAATCTTCCGCTTGCAAATCTCGAAAGTATTGATTCCAGGTTTTCACCTGATTTTATATTTACGTCGATGACTACCGGCTATTCGCGTGCGGTTGCTGAAGGTATCGTGCAGGAGCTTACTGTTAAATTCCCCAAAGCACAAATTCTGTTGACAGGAAAATACTTTTTAGAATCAGACAGAGATTACCCGGCGAACATCAGTCTTGTACGCACTCCGGAAGATCTTAAAAGGTACTTTTAATAAAAGCAAAAGGCGCCTCTTTTCAGAAAGCGCCCGTTGCCGTATAAACCACACCACTAGGGTTACTTCATCTCAATGTAGCGCATGAGTTCATGACGCGTGGATTCATTGAGAAATTTTCCGTGATAAGAGGCAGTAACAGTACTGCTGTGCTGGTCTTTAACGCCTCTTGATTGGACACAAAGATGTTCTGCATCGATGATAACGGCTACATCGCGCGTTTGTAATACTTCTTTTAACTCTTCTGCAATCTGATTCGTCAACCGTTCCTGAACTTGAGGACGACGGGAATAATAATCAACGATGCGATTAAGCTTTGAAAGTCCGATTACTTTGCCGGACGAAATATAGGCGACGTGAGCTTTGCCGAAGATCGGCACGAAGTGATGCTCGCATGTTGAGTGAACAGTAATGTTCTTCTCTACCAGCATCTGATTGTATTTATAACTGTTGTCAAATAATGTTGCAGCAGGTTTTAATGCAGGATTCAAGCCACCAAAAATTTCTTTGACATACATTTTAGCAACTCTGCGAGGAGTTCCTTTGATACTGTCGTCTGTCAAATCCATTCCTAGTATATCGAGTATCTCGCGGAACTTACCACTGATCAATTCAACCTTTTCTTCATCGGTCAGT
>JBEGUX010000308.1:0-6296 GCA_041178685.1 Bacteroidota bacterium | reverse complement strand
CGCCTAATGTGAGCCAGGATTGCAGGAATTGGTTGTGGGTATTAAAGCGACGTTCAGCCGCAAAGGA
Source organism: Bacteroidota bacterium (assembly GCA_041178685.1). Classification (GTDB taxonomy): domain Bacteria; phylum Bacteroidota; class Bacteroidia; order AKYH767-A; family 2013-40CM-41-45; genus Pollutiaquabacter. Next base: position 6,229 of record JBEGUX010000308.1, on the reverse strand, counting down.
CATATTTGCTTTTTCATATGCTGCCACCAAGACATCCTTTATATCGCCGGTACCTGTTCCAAGTAATGGTTGCTCTTTTATCAATCGAATGGTCTGATGCCATACTTGCAATCGCGTAGAAGATGACTCCGCTTCTCCTCTATTGTCCTTGGTAGCTGAAACAACCTTTCGCATCGTTTCCATCCGATTGACGGAATCCGGTACGAGAAATTTTGAAGCCAGAAAAAAACCTACAACCCAAACGGAACCGGTAAGTAATGGTCGAATTGACCTGGATGAATAAGACTTCCATACAAATACCAACGCCACAGACAACATCCAACCAATAATACCGGCTTTACTGTTAAGCAGGAGTACGCCAACCGATAAATAGACTACTAATAATAGTACTGAAATTGAAAGTTTATTACTACTGTCAGATCTGTCCAGAAACAATAGTATAATTGCAAAGTCTATAAACCAGGCGAAATACGACGGATGTAAAAGTTTAGAAAATGACGTATAGAAAAATTCGGAAATTTTTCCGGATGAATAATACAATACACCGGAACAGATAAGGCAATAAAGTAACGCCAATCCCAGACCTAAGATAAAAATACGAGTAAGTATTTGCCAGTGATGAGAAATCACATCTCGATAACTGACTAACAGCAATGGTAGAAGTAAAAATGGCAGCTTAACATTCAGATCTTGCCAGCCAAACGAATAGTTGGTTGTCCACAACATTCCTACAGCATGCCAGCCGAAATAAATTACGGGTAGCCAAAGTAAAGCTGTTGGCGGTCTTTTGCTTTGATGACCGATAAACAGTCCAACTACTCCAACCAAACAAAATGCGATCGTAAAAATGGAAAGCAATGCCTTGGAGAAGGGCAATGCTAAAAGCAGACCTGCAAAAACAAATAATTTAATCCGCTCAAGCGTTTCGTTCATCGGTACGAAATTAAAAGAAATGTAGAGTACTGAAGACCTGCAACAACCTGCGTCATTCACTTTTGGCTGTTGATGAATTCTGCTCTAGAAATTCCAGGAAATTCGAAGCGATTTTATTTCTATCGAACATCCTTGCGGCATACTTCCTTCCGTTTTCCCCTAATTCGGTCAACATTACAGGATTGCTAATCAATTTTCTTACTGCTGCAGCAAGCTCTTCGTGATTATCCGGTGTAAATGACAAGCCACATTTTCCGTCATCGATAAACAATTCTTTTGCCTCGCCTTCTACACCTAATAAAACTGGTTTTTGCATAGCCAGTGATTCGAATATCTTGGATGGAATTGCACCTTTGAATAATTCCAATCGCCGCAACGGTATAACAGCCACATCAGCAGCGGCAACTACTTTAGGCATAACTGATTTAGGAACAGGATCTAAAAATATCATATTCTTCAATCCCAATTCTTCAGACAATTCAATTAGCCGTGCTTTCTCAGGACCATCTCCGAGTAAAATGAATTTGCAAGAAGGAACATCCTCAAGTAGCTTCGCTGCTTTCAACAAAATTTCAAGTCCTTGTGCGTGACCGATAATTCCGGCATACAACAATAGAAAATCATCTTGATTAAAACCTGCAGCTATCCTCCACTCCCTGGAATAATTTGCAGGATCGTAATAGGAAAGATCAACGCCATTCGGGAGCCAATAAACCTTCTTATTGGGAAAACGATCTCGTATATTTTTAACAATACCTTGTGTTTGTCCGGTGATCAGTGCTGAAGAACGATAAAGGTATTCTTCCAACCAGGTCGAAACTCGCAATAGTACCTTATTGGTAACCAAACCAAGTTTTTCAGCACTCTCGGGCCATAAGTCAGAGACGTTAAAAATTAAACGGGCTTTGAATCGCTTTGCAAGTAATACGGCGCTTATTCCTAAAAAGAGCGGCGGACTTTCGCAAAAAACAAAATCAAAGTTCCCATTAATTTTTCGACCACAACGCCACGAGGTGTAAACAAAGGAGAAATAATTGAGCAGTCTTTTAATGATAGATCGATCCGTTGAAACATAAATGGAAGATCGATGCACATCTATACCTTCGATCTTTTCGAAATGATATTTCTTTCCCTGATATTCCGGATGAATGATCATGCGCGGATAATTGGGCATGGCGGTTAACACTACGACCTCTACTCCTTGTTTTTGAAGACGAACAGCCAATTCGAACAATCGGTTTTGAGGCGCACCAACTTCCGGTGGAAAATACTGGGTAAGCATCAGAATGCGCATGAGATCGATCAGCTTAACAGTTTAGTATAAAAATCGATCAATAGATTCGACTGCGAATTCCAAGAATAGTCTTGCTCCACCGCACGTCGACCACGTTGTCCCATTTCAGCAGCTTCGCCGGGGTTACTTAACAAATAATCAATCGCTGCAGCAATCGCAATTGGATCTTTTGGATTAACACAAATTCCACAATGATGACGTTCCACTATATCTTTGAGAATAGGAAAGTCTGAAGCAATGACAGGTAAACCAGCTGCCATATATTCAAACAACTTTACCGGTAAAGCTTCGAGATAACTATCGGTGGGATGCAAAACCACCAAACCAACTTTCGACCTCGACAATACAGCACGAATACCATTTCGATCTAAAAATCCTAACTCATTTACTTGCGACCATCCAGGTAACTGTAAAAGCTCACTTCTCAAAATTTCCGGAGAATAAGAACCTGCTAAATTCAACTTAACAACTTGCAAATCGGTCATTGCTTTGACCATTTCTACTGCGCCACGCGTTTTAAAAATACCACCAATATAACAAACTTCATTACTTTTTTGCGACCAATCGACCGGCAATGGCATATCCTCCAACGATGGATAATTACAAAGAGAAATGGTGTTAGGCTGGTATGCTTTGTATCGATTAGCAATTATCGGCGTAGCACAAACGATTCCCGACAATTTAGCAGCATAACGCTTTTCCAGTAACTTAACTGCACTTGATAATGATTTCCTTAACAATGAAGGAATATAAGATTTAGCAAGGAGTTGCTTGGGTAAATCTTCATGTGCATCATAAACTACTTTCGCTCCGGAACGCAACAATTTACCGGCGCACCTCAACAACTCTGGATCGTGTAGATGATATGCATCGGCTTTTAAAGCTAAAGCACGACTGACAACTGCATCAACAGTCGAAAAAATACGGCTCAACCTACCTCTAGCTGCAGGAACACCATAAATAGAAACACCATCAATGATCTGATCAGAAGCACCCGCCACAACAAGTGAAACCCGAAAACCGGCAGCTGCCAAACTTCGGCACTCTTTCACGAATATCCGAACATCCATTAATTGATGCACGGATGTACAATGACAGATATGTTTTACGGCTTGCATCGTAATCAAATCGAAAATTTAATCCCTTCCACTAAACGTGTAATGTTTTCATGGGTATTTGATAGCGGGGAACAATACCAGTGCCGTGGGTGCGTCAGCAAATAAATTACTTGACGACTTTCTCGAATTGACTCGAACGGAGAATTTGGCTTATAAAAATTGGGCGAGATGGTGTCGGACAATGCCATAGAATAGGCATCTAACAAACGTTTGTCGTAACACTCAAACTCAATTCCGAGTTCAGACAAAAGCTGTTGATTCAATACCGAATAATTAGGAACTCCTATTTTACGATTTACAAAATCTCCGTGCGAAGCCACAGATTTCAATTTAAAACCAAGTTTATCTTGCAAACGATTAAAATTATTCGTGAAATCAGTACGAATTTGCGGATAAAACTCATTGACTCTTTCCGAAGATTTTACCTTATTCCTTTTGCAAAAGGTAGCCAACTCTTCGTAATGATATCCCACTTCGCTTCCATACCCATGAATCTCTTTCATCAATGGAATATCCAGTGTACTTAACCTGAAATAAAAACTCGAACGGACGCCAAGCTTTTGTTCGATTTCAAAAAAGCGACGGGCAGTTGCCGGATCAGTATCGATATCATGACGATGAATAAATATCTTACCATCTCTTTTTCCGCTAATCACTGAATTAAAAAATTCAGGAAGTGTTTGATGCGAGTAACCTGTATCCAAAGCTGTTTGCAGCAGTAATTTATATTCATTCATTCTTGATGAAAGAAAATAATCGGATCGGATACGGTGAAACAAATTTCCAATCATCCCTGCATCCATTTTACACGATAAGGACGAAAACCACAACGTTCTTTGAACATGCGTAATCCTCCGGAAGCTCCCAACATAGTATCGTACATAACGTACAAAGGAAGGTCCGCTTCTCTTCTACCGATCAAATTCTCTACAAAAGAAGTAACCAATAAGTACATAACGCCATCTTTGAGATGATCTGCGTGTCCCATGATACGATTCATGATGCGCACTTGTCCGGAAATTACAATCCATAAATAAGCCACCAACTCATCGTTATTGAAAACACCGAAAAATTGATGTCGATGATCGGAAGGATAATTTTCTATTTTTTTCAAATAGTTTTTATCCAATGGAATACCCTGTCGAGCCTCTGCACTGTGATGAATTGCATGAATCGCGTCAGCGTAACGGTTGGCATCTATTGATTCAAAACGATATCCGGCGCGAACTGCCTTACGGGAAAAATAGGCCGCTGAATTCTTGCCATTCACGGAAGCTATGTAGTCGGCTGCATTTGAAAAAGTCGAGCAATCAATCAACCCTACACCAACCGTCTTTTTACGAACCAAAAACAGACGAGGATGACGTGAATTGAAAGACTCGAATAGCTTTTTATCAGCCGGTTCGTTTCCCAGCTGTATCGTTACAGCGGGAAGTCGAAATATCTCCTTTATCTTGTTCAATGCACTCATTGACCGTCAGCCTCGAATTTTATTCGCTTCTTTTCAAGGCGATGAAACACAAGAATTAATACCATCCATACCAAATTACCGAGAATGGTTCCATATGCAGCACCAATTCCACCGTACATTTTCACGAAGATGAAATTGCTAATCGCCGAAACCAACAATCCGGAACTAACAGCTGTCAAGGTGTACACCACTTTTCGACGAAAAGTCAATAGCAGTCCGGATAATTGCGCCATCATACTGATGGCAACACCGACTACCAGCACAGGAATATAATTAACAGCTGCCTGATATTGTTCATCGATTAAGAAGGACGCTATGTAAGCCAACACAAAGCCCATTATGAAAAAACCGATAAACAATAAGGGGAAAAGCCGGTTAAACTGCTGATCGTATTTTCCTTCGGCAAAGCCGCGTAATGCTCGTGGATTATACGAGCTTAAAAATGGCTGTATAATCAGCGGATCAAAGAGCGAACTGAACTTTACGGCCACAGAATAAATTCCGACTTCACTTACACCGCTGTATTCAAGCAGCACCCAGCGGCTTACACTGTTCATCAACCAGAAAGCTAATGTTCCTGGAATAAAGATGACACTCAAAGAAAGCATAGAACGAAAATCTGCTTGAGACAAATACCATTTAAACTTTCCATAGATGCGTTTATAGAAACGAAAGGCCAACGCATTAGAAACGATCATGGTGGCAAGATTAGAAACAATAATGCCAACAATTCCAATTTCCAATCCAACGATGAAATAAAGGTTCATCAGTACGGAAGCAATGCCTAAGCACACTTGCAATAAAGTAAGAAAGCGCGCACGTTCATATAATCGAAGAAGAATAATGAAACAATTCTGAAAAAAGTTGAGATAAGAAATAAATAGCGCAGCATAAACGAGCAGTAAATCAACATCAACCATTAAAGTCTCGTGAAAAATCCACACTATAAATCCTGAAAGAACGTATAAAAAAGTGGTTATCGACAAATAGGTAGAAATGATCCGGTCAACCAGCTCCTTTTTTCCTTCGTCGTCTTTCTTGAAAAATTCAGAATAAAAAACCTGGAACAATCCAAGTGCAAAAACAATCTCCAGTGTTGATGCAAACGTATTGAGCAGTTCTAATTTTCCATATTCCGCAGGAACGAGATACCTGGTATAGATCGGAATCAGAAAAAAAGAAACTCCACGGAGCACAAATGCACCGAAACTATAGAGCATGAAATTCCTGAACACCGTTGACCGGAGAACTTCCTTGACGCGTATGGAGATTTGATCAATCACCTCAACGAATATACTGATAAAAAAAAGTCCCTTCCGAATTCCGGAAAGGACTTTTTATCAATTCATTAACTTTATTTAGCGTAGTTGACAGCGCGTGTTTCACGAATAACTGTCACTTTTACTTGTCCAG
>JBEGUX010000307.1:0-5395 GCA_041178685.1 Bacteroidota bacterium | reverse complement strand
AAATCTCTTTCGGGATTTTAGTAGTATTCGCTGCGTTGTTTGCATCAATTACATTTGTCAATCACTATAATTTCCGCACCGATGCGCTGGATTTAGGCGCATACATAAATGCCACGTACGATTACAGTCACGGCAGCTGGAATGATTCGAGTTCGTTTTTGGCTACTCCTGTCAATTTCCTGAGCGATCATTTCGACTTATTGGTGATTTTATTTTCCCCGCTCTCGTGGATTTTTCGAGATTGGACGTTGTTGTTGTTGCAGTGGTTGGCTTTACTTGCCGGCGCTTTTGGTGTTTACCGGTATTTTATCCTTAGAGAAGGTTCTGAAAGCTTTGCACGTTCAGCAATGTTGTTTTACTTATTTCAATTTGGAATTTTCGGAGCACTCAGTTTTAATTATCACAGTAATGTTATTGCAGCAGCATTAGTTCCATTTCTATTTATAGCTGTCGAACAGCAACGACGAAGGATGTTTTTAATCATCCTTTTCACCATCCTCATTGCGAAAGAGAGCATGTCTTTATGGATGTTTTTCGTATTGACAGGCCTCAGTTGGTTATACCGTTCTCATCCTTGGCGCAACTTTTTGGCAATAGTTGCTATTGCTTGTATTGGATGGTTTTTTATTGTTACGTCGGTAATCATGCCGGCATTAACCCCTGACGGTGGACTAACGCAATTTAAATTCTCTATTCTTGGAAGTAAATTATCCGATGCTGTTCCCGCCATCTTCACTCGTCCTAACGAATTGTTAGATGCACTTTTCACCAATCATTTGGGAGCGGATGGATTGAACGGAATCAAGGAGGAGTTTATATTTCTATTCTTACTGTCGGGAGGTTTGGTGCTTTTGGCCCGCCCGGTATTTTTGTGGATGATCATTCCCATCTATGTGATGAAAATGTGGAGTGACCGCACCTTGTTGTGGGGGATTAATTACCACTATAATATTGAATTTGTTCCTTTTTTTTCCATCGGTGTATTTTACATCTTGGAAACACTTCGTGATCCCGTTATCCGAAAACGAATGGTGATCGTATGCGTTCTTTTAACAGCCGGTGTAAGTGTTCGCTGTATGGATCACACAGCGGTTTGGGTGCGACGGGAGACTATTCGAATCTATCAGCATAAACACTGGCAATCATTAGTAAATCGCAAAGCTGCAAATTCGGCTATTGCAACGATTCCGGCGGATGCTATAGTAACATCACAATCGTGTTTGCAGCCGCAGATTGCCTGGCGTGATAAAGCATATCTTTTTCCTGTAATCAATGATGCGCGGTACATTCTACTTGCACCAGCCACGGAGACGTATCCGTTGAAACGTGAAGAATTTGATCACATTACTGATAGTCTTAAAACCTGCGGCAATTGGAAAGTGACATTCGATCAAGATGGAATTTTGCTCCTGGAAGTTAAACGATGAGCAATAAAAAAAGGGAGCTTTTGGGCTCCCTTTTTTTATTGTTCAGAGTAAATTAGTTCAATCCTTTTAGCGCTTCTTTTATCGCGTCCATATTTGGCATGTCGCCCAGTTGAGGAAGAACTTCTGCAAAGCGAAGAACACCTTCTTTGTCGATTACGAATGTAGCACGTTTAGCAACATTTTTATAACCAAAAGCAAAATCTTGGTGAACTACATCATAGTCGTTAATGGCTTGCTTATTGAAATCTGAAAGCATCGGGAAGTTGATTTTGTTGTCTTCACCGAAACGTTTCAAAGCAAAGAGAGAATCAACAGAAACGCCGATGGTTTGAGCATTGAGGCTTTGATAAGCAGCATAATCTTCCTGGATAGCGCACATCTCTTTCGTGCAAACGCCGGTCCAGGCCATAGGGAAAAAGAACAGAACCACGTTCTTACCGCGGAATTGTTCCAGAGTTACTTCATTTTTTTCGGTATCAACTAATTTGAAATCCGGTGCTTTTTGTCCGATTTGTAGCATTTTTTTGTGAGTTTGATTGGGTGGCAAATTTACGTATTTGTTTTGAACAATAAATTCGGTTTATTGTTCGAGCCAAAAATTATTTCTAAAAATATTTACGATCTATCTAAGAAAGTAAGGCTAATCCGGCACCTGCAAGAATAGTCAACAGTTTATAAAGGTTGTAACGGTGCTCTTCGTAAGATTCGAAAAGGATCGTAGTGGAGATGTGGAGGAAAATTCCGATTACCATTGCCATCAGGCGATCGAATAGCAAAGACAAATCGCGGGTGAAAATTTCACTTAACCAGGTTCCGGTAAAAGAGCCAAGGGGTGCCATCAGCGCAAAAATAGCCAGATAGAAAAATGCTTTTTGCTTACCAATACCGGAATCCAATAGCATTGTCATCAGCGCAATCGCAACCGGAATATGGTGCAAAATGATCCCGGCAAGCAGCGAAGTGCCGGTAGAGGCATCATTGAAGCGTTGGGCTAACGGCATTCCTTCCAGAAAGCTGTGAATGCACAGGCCCAGCATCACCGCTAATGGGAACGATCCAAGGTGCTCCTTGTGTACGTGTATATGTCCGTGTTCTATTCCTTCGGAAAATATCTCCAATACAATCTGCAGGAAGAATCCCAATAAAATAAAAATGCCAATGGTCGCACCGCCGGAGTCGTATACTTCGGGCAATAAATGGATAAGACTAAGACTAAAAAGGTAAGCACCGCTAAAGGCAAGCGTTAGTTTTAAAGTTTTTGATGAAATTTTACCGAAGAAAAAAAGAGTACTTCCACTAAGTAGAATGGAGGCGAACAAAATAAGCAGTGCGAAAAGATGCATCGTTGGTTAGTGAATGGTAAATATCGTACTAATTTTTGCGGACTACAAGTAGAATGCGTTCTGAGTTTTCATCGTTAAATGGTTGTAATCTATAGTCGCCGAAGCTCTTGACTATTGTTCCGCCGCAAGCATTTATTAATTCCGACAAGTCAGTGTAGGAGTAGAGGCGTAGTCGCTCTTCAAAACAGTGAATTTCGCTATCGCTCGTAAACTCAATTGATTTAATAACATGGTGGTCTTCCAATCGTTTAGTAATCCGGTACGACGTTCCGTCCACCTCTTCTGTGGTGGATGGAAATAATTGCTTACGAATAAAAGTTCCGTTTGCATAATCGAAAATGAAAGTGCCACCTTTTTTGAGTGCACTCAAAATTGCTTTCATAGCACGATGGTTTTCGTGTTCATTATCAAAATAGCCAAAGCTGGAAAATAAATTTATGGCATAATCAAAATAGTTCGTTCGAAATGGATTGCGCATGTCGTGTACATAAAAATGCAGCGTATCATTTTCAAAGGAAAGGTTATGTTGAATGCTCGCTTCAGAAAGGTCAAAGCCGGTTACATCAAATCCATTTTTATTAAGAAAAACGGAGTGGCGACCTTTACCGCAGGCCACGTCGAGAACTGTACTTCCTATAACCATCGGCACCTCACTAATGAGCGCTGATAATAAGTTTTCTGCTTCTTCCTCATCCCGATGCTTGTACAGCCGATGGTAATACGGCGAGTCAAACCAGGATTCGAACCATGCTGTTTGCTTTTTCACGGCACAAAGGTAATCCGTTACAGGTAATTTCTTTTAACAATTTGATGGTATAAGAACTTGTGATTTTCAGAAGGTATATTCGAATATTCGGGATATTTACTTCAAATTATGCGTTTTTAATGAAGCGAAAACCTAAGTCCCGTCCGCGTAGAAAGGCATTGCGTCGTGCTCCGCCGGGCACCGCTCCCGGGCATATTCTTGTCCGTGAAGACGCGTTGGATTCAAAAATTTCTCTGTTTGAGTATGATGCTGTTTCGTTGAATGAAAGGGAAATATCAGGTATATCGGAATTGAAGGAAGTGCTATCCATCGATTCTGATAAAAACCGTTGGATTGATATTCATGGATTCGGTACTCCGGGTTTCATCGAACAGCTGGGTGAACTTTTTGGCATTCATCGGCTTCAAATGGAAGATGTGGTAAACGTTTATCAGCGTCCGAAAGCGGAAGAAATATCCAGTCAACTTTTTGCTATTTCCCGCTCTGTTAATGAATCTCCATCCGGATTGGAAGATGAACAGGTTAGTTTGTTCATCGGAAAAAATTATTTGCTTACCATTCAGGAGAAATATGATGATCAGTTAGGTCCGGTAAGAAACAGACTTCGACAGCTTTCCGGAAATTTCAAGACACAAAGTGTAGATTACCTTGCATACACGGTCATGGACACTATTCTGGATCACTATTATCCGATTCTTGAAAAAGCAGGAGAACGATTAGAGGATCTTCAGGATGAATTGATAGCGAATCCATCGCGTGCTGCGCTGGATCAAGTATTACTTATTAAAAAGGAACTTTTCTTATTGCGACGAATTATTTGGAGTGAAAGGGATAAGTTCAACGATATTTTACGCAGTAATTTTCAGTCGATAAAGGAAGAGTCAAAATTGTTTTATCGTGATTCTTACGATCATTGTATTCAACTTTTAGATCTCATTGAATCGTACCGTGAAATAACCGCATCCCTGATGGATGTATATCATTCCGGTGTAAGTAATCGTCTCAATCAGGTAATGAAAGTGTTGACAATCATTTCTACTATTTTCATTCCGCTTACATTTATCGTAGGTGTTTACGGCATGAATTTTTCTGCTATCAATCCTACTACCGGCGCTCAAATGCCGCTCAATATGCCTGAGCTTTATAGTCCGTATGGATATATTACAGTCATGGCAGTAATGATCGTTATTGTTATATTTCAGATTGCCTTTTTCGTGAAAAAAGGTTGGCTGACAAAAAATTAATTCATGTTCAAACTTATTGCAAAGACATACGCCGGTTTTGAAGAGATAGTAGCTGAAGAGCTGATCGCATTTGGTGCAACGGACGTAGTCCAAGGCTTTCGTGCGGTCACTTTTACCGGCGACCTCGCATTGATTTACAGAGCTAATCTTCATAGCCGTTACAGCTTGCGAATTCTAAAGGAGCTCGCTACGTTCCCTGCTGCCAACGAACAACAGTTGTATGACGGCATTGCAGCCATTGATTGGTCGGTTTACATGACGCCTGATGATACACTGGCAGTGGATGCGGCGTTGACTAAATCTAATTTGAATCATTCGCAGTATGCTGCACTCAAAACCAAAGATGCTATCGTAGATCAGTTTCGTGCCGCTACCGGTAATCGTCCGAGTGTAGATCTTGAGCGTCCGACTTTGCGAATCCACGTTTATATTCACGAAAATCAGGCGGCAGTATCGCTGGACACTTCAGGTAGCTCGTTGCATAAGCGTGGCTATCGTGTGCATCAAGGTGGTGCACCGTTGAGTGAAGTGCTGGCCGCAGGGATGTTGAAAATTGCCGGTTGGGATAAAAGAACACCGTTGCTAGACCCATTTTGTGGAAGCGGAACATTACTT
>JBEGUX010000306.1:0-7434 GCA_041178685.1 Bacteroidota bacterium | reverse complement strand
GAAAAAATGAAGACCGCCAATATAGAACAATGCGCCTTGAAATACCGCCACAATAACTGCAAAGCTCGATGCAAAACCATCCATTCCGTCCATAAAATTGAATGCATTCAATGCGAATACCAATAACAAGGAAGTAACCAATAGTGAGGCGAGATACGACATCTCATGCATGCCAAACAAGCCGTACCAAGAAATTAGTCGAACGTCAGCATAAGCAGCGACCAAAAAAGCAGCCACAAACTGTCCAAAAAGTTTGAAGGATGGACTTAACGGACGAAAATCGTCGAACAAACCAATAAAAAACACCACCAGCAACGAGGTGATAAGGAAGAGATAGCGTGATTCAAAATAGATCGCTCCGAAAAAAGTGGTCGCCAGGATAAACGAAGCAAAAATGCCGACGCCACCAAGTAATGGAACAGCTACTTGATGGATTTTTCGCGCATTTGGTTCATCCATAATTCCGCGATGGCGCGCTGCAGCTATGAGCGTGGGCATCATAGCCGACGAACAGACGTAAGCCGTAAAAAGTGCCAGCAGAAGATTCATCATTCAGATTCGGTAGCACAAATTTACTTTCATAGAAAGCGAATGCGCAGTCGGCTCCGTTGAATAATCAACAATCTGTCGGTAATTAGAAGTCGAAATAATAATTCTCCAGGGAAGTGCGGAGGCCGAAATAAAAGAAACGAGAGGATTGATCATCCCTTGAATTCCGATAATGACGGAAATCAGCACCGGCCTCTATAACAAAATTGGTTTTCGGATTCACCAGATAATTCAACCGGACGCCATACGATGTAAGTGTACTTTTCAAACCGGTCAACATATAATATCCGTAATCACCAGGTCGATCATCGTAATCGAGAAATATATCGTTACCTAAATTAACACCGGCCGTATCTTTTCCGGAACGTGCGTACTGAAAACGAACCTCAGCAAAAAAGTTACGCCAACGGTAATTCAAGAAAGAAACCGATTCGTAAAAGTCTGCACCCAGCGGATGTGCAAGCGGTTGATTGTAGTGCGAATAGTTCTGTGAACTGCTACGGTGCTGATACATGAAAGGCCGGGAATAATTAAATTCCGTCTGAAAATTCAGCTGCTTGATAGTAAAAAGCTGAAAGGATTTATAACCAACCTGAAACGCCTGCTTATTCCCCCACCAGCCTTTTCCGCTACGAACTTCATCCAATAAAAATTCATCCAACATCAACTGACCGTAGACTGTATTCTTTGAATTGATTTTCCAGCGAGCATTCAAGCCCAGCAACGCATTGTCAGGCGACCCGATAGAATTCTCAACAGGACGAAGGAATAAGAATGGATTGAGGTAATGTAATTCATAGCCGCGTGAGGCTGCCGGTTTCCAGATTACTGACTCGAAAATCCCTACGGTCAAACGGTTTCGTTTACCAATATTCAAGTCGAGATAATGAAACGTACTATACTTTTTGGGATATCCCACATTCCGATCAGGTGGTGTTTGCAAGTCCTGCATTACAGCATAAACCACAGAGTAACGGAATTTCCAGAAGGTCATGTTGGCACGCAAAAAAGGAAACGGATAACTGTTGTCTGACAACAATAATGAACGGTAACCGTCACCAATAAAAAGGCGATCCTGCGCTAGCAAGAAGTCAAAATGACGGTTAATCCGGTAACCCATGCCGCCGGTAGCAAGACTAAAATCTACTTTTTCATCGTCGAGAAACTTAACAATTCCCTGGCCGGGCACCACCTTATTCCTTTTAATCAGACTATCAATATAACCGAGATAACGTGCCTGATTTTCATGAAACGAAGAATAGAAAAAGAATTTGTTTTTGACGTTGCCTTGTACCAAAACACCTCGCGTATTAACAAAAACGTTTCGCTGGTTGAGCGCATCCTGGCCAACTTGAAGGTTGAATACCGGATCAACTGACAACTTTAAATCATCGGCATCAACATATAATAGGTGTTCCTTTCGAAGCTTGCGGCCAACCCATGTGGAATAAAAATCGCTCTTGCAACCGTATAACGAAAACGTTTCATCCCGATTAACTAGACTGTCGAGATCAGTCACTATATAAGGAAAAATAGAGGTGTGAAATCCTGTAGTATCCGAAGCCAACTGACTTCCCATCCTTGTATTGAGGTCACGATTAATCGGAAACACAAATTCTTGTGCACCGGAAAAAAGTGAACATAAAAACAAGAATGACGAGAGTAGTACTATGCGCAACATCGTCAGCTAAACTACAAAATTAATCGTTGTCGAAAATCTGCCGGACCGGTAATCGAGTATTTTGTAGCGCCCTGACAGCATCATTAACTGTTGCAAAAGAAAAATCGCCTAGCAGTCGGTCTAATTTAGGATAGCAATTTCGCAAGCCATAATACGACATGAATTTACGTTGTAGCGGCAACGAAGCAATCATTGGCTGATCCGGATCAATGTCGCGTGGATGGAAGTAGGTCATCGTATATTCCGATGATTGAAAAGCGTTTTTAATCCAATAATAAGGAAGCAAACGGAAATAACCTCCTCCACTGTACGGAAAATTGATTCCGCCGAAACGGGCTGTCGGTAACGGCAACTCCAGCAATTCACCGGCGGAAGTTTTAATAATACAAGGCTCCGCTTTGCCGAATTGAGGAATTCCACCGTGATTGCGACGAGCAGTAAATACTGAACTGTCGACCGTAAAATCACACTCCCTGACCGATTCAAAGAACCATGGCGTTTTGTTGGTCACCGAAAATCCTGCAGCACGGAATGTATCTACCTTATTGCCCGTTATATCTTCTAATGTATTCTTTGCTTTTAGCGCATCTTCAATAAACTCATCCGGCGACTGATGATACAGCAATTGATGATTGAATGTATGGCAGGCTATTTCATGGTGCGCTGAAATTTGTTGGACCAGCCTGGGAAAATGAACGGCCGACCAACCTAAACAAAACCAGGTTGCTCGAACATTATGTTGATCAAACAATTCCAGTAAACGATGTACATTCCGTTCGATACGGGAATCAAACTTTCTCCATTGTTCAGGATAACGCGTTTCCGAATGATCCAGAATATGAAACCAATCTTCAAAATCAACTGTCAATATGCGAAGAGGAGCAGTCACAGTACGTCGTAATCCCCAAAGGTAAGAAACCAATTTTTGAAGTTGCGCAATGCTTCAAAGTACGGATCATCGGAATGAAGTCGTATGACTACCCGTAGCGGTTGTGGATGTATAGCATTAGGAATTTTAAAAAAACCATTGCTACACAATTGAACATATTCATCACATCCAGCGGTACACGCAGCGACAACAGCATCCAGCCCGCCTTTACGAAATTGCTCATTCGCCACGTTGATTAAAAAAGCAAGAGCTTCATTACTATCGCTTTTGTTTCCACAAGCCAGATCAACTATAACTCCGCACCGCAGGCCCATTAGCGTAACTGTACGCAGGACTACAATGGCAGAGAACTCCTCCTCGTCTTCTTTAGCAACTCCTAAAAAAATATAATTGCGCGTAGGACAGCTATCGTAACGCCAACGTAAAAACTCACCGGTGCGATCCAACGAGCAATTCCGCTTATCTCTAATGTCGCATAATAAATTATCGAGTAATGGCGCATCGGCTAAAGGATCAAAAATGCGGGCACACCACTGCTTACTTCTAAAACGTGCGGATGGATTTATAACAAATTTATTATCCATCTTTTTCCGCAAGGAGGAACGAAAAATCACCCTTTTGCAAAAAGATAAATAATTAAGCGGCTTTATCAGCATCGGAACTGTTCCCAACAATTGAAAGTTCAATGACGAAACGAAGCCATTATAAGATTGCTTATTGGGAAAACCAATTGTAAATGGGACTACCTGCTCAGCAAGTCGATTATAAGTTTTGCTGGCTAGTTCACGAAACTTCCCTTTGCCTCGCTGATCAATGCGCGTCATCGTATTCAACGAAAGCGACCCTTTAACAATTACGTTGTTTAGTTTATAATCAACCGGAATAACGGCATAATGTGCAGAGCATCCCTTTTCGTCAACCTCCGTTTCTCCAATCATTTGACCAGCAGGATTAGAAAAATACTGCCATTGAATGTAATGGCGATTCGCCAACTCACTTTCAGGAAAAACCTGAGCGCCCAATCCACTGACGGCAACAGTTAAACTATCTTGATCTATTATTTCCGTCATACTGCACGAAGAATTGAATCATAGGAAGAAACAATAGCAGTCCAACTGTAATTTTTATCCGCTAGTTGTTGTGCCTCTAATTTCATTGCCACTTTCTGAACTTCATCTGAATTTTCTATGGTAGTTATCGAAGCCGCAAGTACTGCTGCATCCGAAAAAAAGAAGCCGCTATTATTTACGGTCTCACGATTAAATAAATTATCGTGGCAAACCGTCAGTGCTCCGTTCGCCAACGCTTCGACTAATGTTGGGTTTGTACCACCCACAGAATGACCATGTAGATAGGCAAGGCAATATTGCCGTAAAATAGTTGTAGTCTCTAAATCATAAACAGCATCTACCAATAAAATATTGGCCGCGTTCATTTTCTTCAAATCACTACCATATACTGAATCGCTCCAGTTACCTATAATCAGTAATGCTCGCCTGGAACCACTCTGAATAAACCCGTCGATAATCATTTTGATATTGTTCTCCGGCACAATGCGCGCTATTGTTAAATAGTAATTAGCCTTTTCAACAGCGAATTGACGTAAGACTTTATCAGTATTATTCATCAACTCCGAATCAACACGAGCTGCACCATACCGTATCACAGTCATTCGATTGGATGGAACTCGATATTGCTCCCGCCAGAAATCAGCTACGATTTCGCTATCAGCGATAATTTGATTCGAAAACCAGGCTGTGCATCGCTGAGCAATTCGCACATAAAATCGTTGTACCAAAGAATATTTCTGACGCAAATGTTCCAACCCGTCTACGTTGGTGATAATTCTTCGTCCTAATAATCGCGGCAACCAAATAAACGGACCGGCGCCGGCGCCAAGAATCAATATGACTTCATTAGTAGACAAAACACGTAATAACGATTCGAAATAATACAAGAGTGGATTTTTACGTTTGGTAAAAAACGTTTGGACGATCTTCACTTGAGGGAATAAATTACCCATAACAGCACCCTCTCCAACTACAGTAAGTTGCAAGGCATTAGAAGGCAAGGCAACTGCCAGCTGTTCGGCCAGCGTTTCAAATCCGCCGTAGCGTGCAGGAATTCCACGAGAACCAATAATTGCTACGCGCATCTGGAACTAAATTGCTCTGCCATTTTTTTGCCCACCACATTCCAATCGTGAGCTTTACGAATATACTCAAAAGCTTTGTCTGCCCGATCCACGTATTGTGAATAATCTTGAGGCGCATTCTTTAAGATATCAGCTAGCTGATGGGAATTATTCACTTCAAAGGTTAGCGCAATACCATTTTGCTTGAATGTTGAAAATGCGAGCAAGTCTGATATTACGACTGGAATCTTGCGACTCATCGCCTGCAAAATTACGCCACTTTGGTACACATGTCGGTACGGCAAAACAATTAGATCTGAAGCGGCCATCCAAAGCTCCATGTCCTCAGTAGGAATATAATGAAGCGCTGCCATGCAACGGCTTTGTTTTACCATCTCATCTATCCTATACTTATAGTTGTTTTCTGTACCACGAAATCTTCCGGCAATTAATAATAAGAAGCGGTCATCTAAAACTGAAAATGCATCAATCAAAACATCCAACCCTTTACCCAACTTAATCATTCCAAAAAATAGCGGACAGAATTTTTCCTCCGAAATGCCAAGCAACTTTCTCGCTTCTTTTTTATCTATTTGCGGCCGATCCGTATCGATAAAGTGTCCGTGGGGAATTAAAGTTACCGATTTATCATTGGCCACTTTTTTCAATTCCATCTCGGCTAATACTGAATGTACAAAGCGATACGTCGCAAAATCATTTACTATTTTCCTTCTGAAGAATGATGAAGTTTTGAAACGTAACGATTCAACGTCGTGTACAATCAACGCAACCTGAAATCCGGTAGAACTAAACCACCACGTAACCAAAAAATCAACAAGCGAAAAATGATACACATGAAAAAGAGTAACTTTATAATTCCCCTTTTTGCACCAATGCCAGGAACGGAGATAACCCAACAAAGTGTGCAGCACCTGAATAAAACGGTTATTGTAGTCGTTCTTGAATAGTAGTTTATTCGAACTAAAACCATTCAATTCTTTACAATTGGTAAAAATCGTAGCACTTACTCCGGAATGTTGTAAACCTTTTGCAAGGAACATGTCGTATTGATCCATGCCGGCTTTATTTCCAACCGGATCAATAATAGCAACACGAATCTGCTCCATCATTAGATTTTAAACCAGTTTGAAAGATCCCTATTGATCAAAACGGCTAATTGTTCAACATCCGACTTAAATTCCTGCATTAGTCTTATCCTTGTCTCCGGAAGCATTCTTGAATTCTTATTCCCAGAAGCTGTTATTCTCATAACATATCTTCTCAAGTTATCACGCATATTCGCCGGCAATCGATACCACAATTTGAATTTTATTGAGCTCTCCGTAGTGATTAAACGGCTTAACCATGGCCATCGTGAGCTGTAACTCGCATTAATTTTATTTTGAATTTTAAAAGAAAAGTCGGTGGCTATTCCCAGATACATACAAAGATCTTTCATCACTTCACTTGGAGAAGCTATAAAATCATCGTACAGAATAATCCGAACGTTGGGAAACGTGATTAGGTATGCATTCACTGCATCAAAATAGAAACCACGATCCTTATAAAAATAATCAAAACTAAATCCTTTTAGCATTCGATCTTTTTCAGCGGCAAGTGCTTCCTCAAAAGTGAGCGAATCGCGTCCGTCTCGCACACGCCATTGATAATTAGAATATGCACGATCAACAGGATTACGAAGGATGATAATAATTTTAACAGTTGCTGGCGACGGGTGAAGTCGTTGGATATTTTGTATTGTTTCTTTATGAAGATATAAGTAAGGCGTTGACGCTTCTCCTTTCAATTGATGTGAACCGGCTTTATTGAAAAGCTGTTCGTAATCGTCCTTGGATGTTACCGCAAAAGCAAACTTGCCATTTTTATACGCCGGTTTTTTTTCAGCAAATGCATAGAAACAAGGCTCTTTTATGGCCGGTAGGTAAATCTGCGGATGTTGCTCAAGCATTCTATATAATGCTGTAGTACCGGCTCTGGCTGCCCCGACAATCAAGAAATCAGGCGAATTCATTGACATCAAGTTCTTGTTGTTGGACTTGTTTTACAGCCTCGCTTTCATCATTTCGGTAGCGATAATAATAAAGCAAGGAAACTAAAAACATTATACTGCTGGAGTCGCGAATATTCACCGCTGAGAAAAACATACTGAGAAAAAAGAAA
>JBEGUX010000305.1:0-11151 GCA_041178685.1 Bacteroidota bacterium | reverse complement strand
ACGCAGGTGTGGATGATTTTGGCTTGGGATTATTATTGCAAGCCCGACTGATTAAAAAAATGATTTCGTCTTACGTAGGCGAGAATGCAGAGTTCGAACGTCAGATGTTATCGGGAGAACTGGAAGTAGAATTAATTCCTCAGGGAACATTAGCTACACGTTGTCTTGCCGCCGGCTACGGAATGCCGGCAGTCTTTACGCCCGCCGGTGTTGGAACGGAAGTAGCGGAAGGAAAGGAAGTACGCGTATTCAACGGAAAAGAGTATTTGCTTGAATATGCATTTGATGCTCCGTTTGCAATTGTTAAAGCATGGAAAGGTGATGCTCATGGCAATCTAATTTTTCATGAGACCGCACGTAACTTCAATCCGTTGATGGCAATGGCAGGAAAAACTACCATTGCGGAAGTTGAAGAACTAGTTCCAGTAGGTTCACTTGATCCGGATCACATTCATACTCCGGGAATTTATGTTCATCGCATTTTTCAGGGAGAGCAATACGAAAAGCGTATCGAACAACGAACGGTTAGAAAGCGCAGTTAACTCTTCGTATCGCTAAATAAATAGTACTCGAATATTTTAATCACTATTATGCTTGATAAAATAGGAATTGCCAAACGTATTGCCCGCGAAGTTAAGGATGGATACTATGTTAATCTTGGTATCGGCATTCCAACACTGGTGGCTAATTATATTCCAAAAGGGATGAACGTGGTACTGCAATCTGAAAATGGATTGCTGGGTATTGGACCATTTCCGTTTGAAGGAGAAGAAGATCCTGATTTGATTAATGCCGGCAAGCAAACCATCACCACACTGCCCGGTTCCGCTTTTTTTGATTCTGCTATGAGTTTTGGCATGATTCGTTCCGGTAAAGTTGACCTCACTATTCTTGGTGCCATGGAAGTAAGTGAAAACGGGGATATCGCCAACTGGAAAATTCCGGGTAAAATGGTGAAAGGTATGGGCGGCGCTATGGATTTGGTAGCTGCAGCAAAGAACATTATCGTTGCCATGCAACACGTAAACAAAGCAGGCGAATCGAAACTTCTTCCCTCCTGTTCGCTTCCACTAACAGGAAAAAAATGTGTGAAGAAAATTGTTACTGAACTGGCCGTGCTAGATGTATTGCCGGAAGGTGGTTTCAAATTACTGGAGCGCGCTCCGGGAGTTTCGGTAGATGAAATTGTAAAGGCAACAGCGGGAAAACTAATTGTAGCAGGAGATATTCCTGAAATGATTATCGACTGATTTTAGTTGCTGAAGCGAACGCTAAAATCATCAATGTGAATCACCTTGTTGCTTTTAGCGATCACATAGATTTTGATGATGTTGTCGGGACCAAAACTGCCATCAGGAATTTCAAACGTTTCTTTTACTTCGTTCCACTCTCCGGATTTCGTTAGGTACTTGGCCAACTCTTTATGCTTCCAGTACACCGAAGTATTTCCGGCATCAGCACTAAATACCAAATGCGCATCGGCAGGTATTTCTTTCGGACGTATCCAAAATACAATCTCTGCTTTACGGATTGGCCGCTGACTTATAACAGAGGCTTTAAGCTGAAAGGCTGGCGAATAGGGAACAAAATCTCCGGTACGGATATACCAATTGCCGGAATGCCCCGTCCCATTTTCCATCCTTTCATCGGAAATCCAACCCGCTTCCGACTCGAAATCCGTCTGAAAAAGCATATCCGGAGCCTCGTTTTCGCGGGAACAAGCCCAAAAAAGGGCAATTAAAACAAAAATAGAAGCGCGGTTAAACATCTTGGTCTATTCTTCCGTACAAAGGTACGCAACATCGGACGAGTTCCTTGTTGAGGTTTTCAACTTGCTGTATGTCAGAGCCCAATATTAAAAAGCTATCCATTATTATTCCGGCCTATAACGAGGCTCCTACTATTCATTTGATTCTTGACAAGGTTCTTCAAGTGCAGCTGATTAATGGTATTCAAAAAGAAATTGTACTAGTAAACGATTGTTCCAAAGACAATACAGCGGCTATTATCCAGGACTATATTGACCAACATCCGCAAGTTTCCATGCGACTTCACAACCAGCCATTCAACCAAGGAAAAGGTGCTGCGATTCATAAAGGAATTGAATTGGCAAGTGGAGACTGCCTGATTATACAAGACGCCGACCTCGAATATGATCCTGAAGAATACAATGTTCTTCTTAGACCGATTATCAACGGCTTCGCTGATGTCGTTTACGGATCTCGCTTCATGGGAGGCAAACCACATCGTATACTTTTTTTCTGGCACTCGATCGGGAACAAATTCCTGACGATGCTGTCGAATGCGTTCACGAACCTTAATTTGACCGATATGGAAACATGTTATAAAATGTTTCGATCGGATATTATTAAGAACATACAATTAAAAGAAAACCGTTTTGGCTTCGAGCCGGAGGTTACTGCACGAATTGCACGAATTCCCAATGTACGTATTTATGAAGTCGGCATTTCCTATTACGGAAGAACGTATGCGGAAGGAAAAAAGATTGGCTGGAAAGATGGATTCCGTGCTATCTATTGTATTTTAAAATACAATATTTTCTCCCGTTAAATTTTATAAAATTCTATTGCCAACAACTATTAAATCGCAGGGATTGCAGCGATCAATCGCTTAGTGTAGTCCGATTTTGGCGACTTGTAAATTTCATCGGGATCTCCCATTTCTTCTATCCGTCCTTTGTTCATCACAACCATCCGGTCACTCATGAATTTTACGACAGAAAGGTCGTGAGATATAAATATATACGTTAATCCAAATTCCCGTTTAAGATCATTTAATAGGTTGAGCACTTGGGCCTGTACAGAAACATCTAATGCAGACACAGACTCATCACAAATGATAAATTGAGGCTCCAGTGCCAAGGCACGCGCAATGCAAATTCGCTGACGCTGTCCACCGGAAAATTCATGCGGATAACGATCGAAATGCTCCGGCTTTAAAGAAACTTTACAGAGTAATTCGATTGCTTTTTCTTTACGCGAACTGTCGTTTGCATGCAATTGATGTACCTGCATTGGTTCCATTATCGCATTTCCGATAGTCATCCGCGGATTTAACGATGAATACGGATCCTGAAAAATGATCTGTATATTTTTTCGCATGGCACGCAGTGTTGCACCTTGCAAGGAGGCAAAGTTTTTCTCTTTGAAAATAACTTCACCTGCAGTAGGTTCTATTAAGCGAATAATTGTGCGACCAAGCGTAGTTTTTCCGCAACCTGATTCGCCAACTAATCCAAGTGTTTCGCCGGGATAAACATCAAAAGAAACATCATCCACCGCTTTTACATAATCATAGATTTTGCCAAATATTCCGCGCTTTAGCGGGAACCAGGTTTTAACTCCTTTAACCTGTAATAGTGGCTTTTGTTCATACAGCCGTGTGAGTTGTTGCTTCCGATCTGTGTCTGTAATTATATAATCGTTGACTGTTGTTCCAACTTCTTTTTCAAATGCTGTAAATGTACCATCAACATTTTCCTGCATGAAATCGCTGACAACAGGAAGTCTATATAAACGCTTATCCAACGGTGGTCGGCAAGCCAATAAACTCTTGGTGTAAGGATGCTGTGGGTTGCGGAATATTTCGGTTACACTTCCCTGCTCTACAACCTTTCCCTTATACATTACGAGGACTTTATCGGCAATATCTGCAATGACTCCAAGATCATGGGTGATGAAAAGCATTCCCATGTCGCGCTCCTGCTGAATTGACTTTAATAATTCAAGAATTGTTTTTTGTACGGTAACGTCCAACGCTGTAGTTGGTTCATCAGCGATGAGAACAGAAGGGTTACAACTTATTGCCATAGCAATCATCACACGCTGCTTTTGCCCGCCGCTGATTTCATGTGGATACGCATCATAAAGCTGTGCAGCGCGCGGCAATTTTACCTTCTCAAATAATTCAATCGTTTTTTGCTTCGCTTCTTTTTTGGATAACTTAAGATGCAAGCGCAATGCTTCAGCTACCTGATAGCCACACGTCAATACAGGGTTAAGAGAAGTCATCGGCTCCTGAAAAATCATCGCCAACTCCTTGCCGCGATACTTGCGAATTTCCTCCTCACGAAGTAAAGTCAGATCAGTCTCTTTACCCGATGGCTCACGAAATAGTATTCTTCCTGATGCCACTTTACCGGGCGCTGTAACCAATCGCATAATCGATAAGGATGTTACCGACTTACCGGAACCGGATTCGCCAACGATGCCAATTGTTTCTCCCCGATTCAATACGAAGCTCACATCATTGACAGCAGTCACTTCGCCGTGATCCGAGGGAAAAACGGTTCTAAGTCCTTCAACGGTGAGCAATCTTGACATACGGTAAATATACTTTCATTTTTGAAAGTAAAGCGTACAAAAACCCTAATTATACTAACGAAATCGGACTACTTATGGAGATCTCTGGCTTTCCATAAGTAGAGGCAAGCATACGAGCGAAAAGGAGACCAGGCTAAAGATATTTTTTCCATTTGTTCACGTAAATTCTTTTTAGCGGTTGTTTCTAATCCATACAATGCAATCATACTTTGTTGTATTCCATAATCGTCCGGAGAAAAAACATCTTTTCGTCCAAGCGAAAATAGTAGAGTCATCTCAGCCGTCCAACGTCCTACACCTTTGATTTCGGTAAGCAAACTGATTATTGATTCATTATCCATTCCTGAAAATGTGCGGTCAGTAATAGAAAGTTCACTAAAGTAGCGGGCTACATTATGTACATAATTTGATTTTGTCTCTGAAAGTCCAATAGCGCGCAATTTTGCGATCGGTATTTTTAGCAGATCATCCGGCGTTGAATTAATTCCCGGAAGCAGCTCTAATAATCTCGACTCAATAATAGCAGCTACTTTTGTAGACAATTGCTGTGCAATAATGGAACGGCAAAGAAACAAACAAACGTTTTTTCGCCTGGTAATTGGCAGAGGACCTGTCTTACGAATTATTTTTCGTAACTGCGGATCCAATGATAAATGATTAATGTATTCCATTTATTAAACAATTTCTACCTGTTCCGGCTGTAGAATTTGTTGTCCTCTGAATTTGAGAAAAATCTGTGCAACAGTTAACGCATCCTTCTGGCAATATATTTTTATTCGTTCCAGGTTATTCTCTACCCAATACACTTCCCACACTTTACTGCCGTCGATGTCATCTTTCGGCGTGGGAATTCCAAAAATATTGGCGAGTAAATTCAGTGAGGTATACGATTTATGATCGCCGAATTTCCATAGCTCCTGTGTATCTAAATGATTTACCTCCCATGGTTTTTTACCCGGTGTGTTTAACACTTTAGGTAACTTAATTCCATTGATAAGCATCCGTCGGGAGAGAAATGGAAAATCAAATTCTTTTCCATTATGTGCACAAAGCCAACTGAGTTTTCTATTAAAAGATTTATTGCATAGGGTTGCAAAGTCATTTAAAATTTCTTTTTCATTGTGTCCATAAAAAGATTTGATCCTGAAGTTTCCCTTAGGTGTAAACATTCCGCAGGAGATGCAAATGATTTTAGCGAATTCAGCATAAATTCCTGCACGGTGATATAACGCATCCGGGGATTCATCTTCACGGCGTAGTTGAGAAGCTTTACGATCCCATAATTCACGTACAGCAGCAGGTGCTGAATGATAATCAGGATATTCCGGAACTGTTTCTACGTCTAAAAATAGAATTGCTGTAAGTGGAAATTGATCAAGCATGATTATGACAATTAGTTGATAAAAATAATCGTTGTTGGTCGCATTCCTCCTTCTTAAAAGCAACGAAATTCACTAGCGAAGCATCACGCCCGGTTTGCCAATAAATGGAATCGGAATAAAATTATTATCCGTAATACTTTCCGGTAAGAAGACATACTTCTTATCAAAGATCTGACCGTTCAGGTAGAAGCTAACCCAATATTCGTTGTTGAGTCCAAAAAGCGCCGGCATAATAGGCTCTACTTTCACATAGTCGAGGCCTTCGATACGTTCGACTAAGTGCCTTAGCACAGATGTTTTAACCGGTTCTCCGTTCAGCTCACCATATCCTTTAGAACTGACTAATACTCCGGTTATGGGTTCATCGTATAGATTAATAAGATATACATTCCACACCGCCTCATTGTTAGTCTCATCTATCTCGCGAACCACAGCTAAGGCAATATTTTCTACCTCCGGCCTATGAATGTCTTTTAGCATAGTAATTAAAGATAAGAAAAAAGCAGGTATGAATGATTAGACGACAATATCCATTTGAAAAAGTTCGGCGAGATGACCGCGTAATCTGATTTTTACCTCATTAATATCAATTGTACTTTCTAGTTCCTTTTCAAGGGATGTAACTGCTTTGTCGTTAATTCCGCAAGGAATGATGTTGTTAAAGTACGATAAGTCTGAGTTCACATTAAAAGCAAAGCCGTGCATAGTTACCCAACGTGAGCAACGCACGCCCATAGCACAAATTTTTCTGGCCTTATACGGGTCTTTCGGATCAAGCCAAACACCTGTATAGCCGGGATAACGATCTCCAACCAGGCCATAGTCCGCCAAGGTGAGTATAATGGCTTCCTCGAGTAAACGCAAGTATTTATGTATATCCGTAAAAAAATAGTCAAGGTCAAGAATTGGATATCCCACAATCTGACCGGGGCCATGATAGGTTATATCACCACCGCGATTATTTTTATAAAATGTTGCTCCAATTTCTGAGAGCTTTTCTTCGTGTAATAAAAGATTTTTTTCCTCACCTGTTCTACCCAACGTATATACATGTGGATGTTCGCAAAAAATCAAGTGATGAAACTGTTCCTTTTGTTGATCGGGCAATGCTGAACGATTATGAAGCTTTCGGGAAATAACCTCCTGAAACAGTTGCTCCTGAAGATCCCACGCCGCCGCGTAATCAATGAGACCTAAGTCGCGGAAGATAACTCGTTTCATTAGACAAAGGTAATAAAACGGAACGGCAGGGCGCTCTTTATGGTTATAATCAGGAAGTTTACTGTCGCATTAACTTAAATGTTTGCGATCCGTCAACCTGTAGGAAATATACGCCTTGTGATAATTCCGATAGATTAATGCTGACTTCGGATTCGCCATCTGTTGTAACTGTAAGCACTGTTTTTCCAGTTATATCTGTAATGCGAACGAATCTCATTGAGCGACCTGCTGATACATTAACCAGATCCGCCGCAGGATTTGGATAAATAAGTATGCTAGAGTTTATAGTTTCGTCGATTCCAACGAACGTGCATACATTTGCCGCACGTGGTGTTGGCGCAGCTGTAAAGTAAAAATTTCCCGTAATGTCAGGACAGCGCGCAAAGGAAATATTGGGAAGTTGATTTGTAAAACTAACGCTATCTAAAATGTTCCCCAGGCTATCGCTTAAATAAATCACATCAGCGGTTGCCGACAAATTGAAATTAGTGTGCAGATCCAGCCATAAATTATCGTTATCATCCGCCCAAATCAATAGATGCTCATTCGGCTGAATAATGGAGGAGCGAGGAAATCCCCATTTTGTAAGATCAGCAGGATCATCACTTAAGTACAAATTACCTAATCCAAGCGGTTGCGTGGTGGTATTATATACTTCTATCCAATCCCG
Source organism: Bacteroidota bacterium (assembly GCA_041178685.1). Lineage (GTDB taxonomy): Bacteria > Bacteroidota > Bacteroidia > AKYH767-A > 2013-40CM-41-45 > Pollutiaquabacter. The sequence continues at coordinate 3,535 of JBEGUX010000305.1, read as the reverse complement.
GAATTTACATTCTTCATTCGAAACTATGCTGTTGTTCGACGCCATTACTTCATTTAATATCACATCTTGTCCGGCAGCCATTACAATGGAAGGATATAAATTATAAAACTCGTGCTCAGCACGCTCCGGTGAAAATATTCCAGCACTGGAATTTTCAGCGTAGATATAATATTGAATTCGTAATGAAGAGGCAACGATTGAAACGCCGTAAATATTATCGCCTGCAGCGCTATCACCATGCATACCATCATCATACATCTGTACGCGCTCAAATCTGTCAGATTTTAAATCGCGGAACCCTAGCCACACTCCCAATGTATTTACATTAGTTACTGTCGCTGTTATGACAACTGGATCAAGATATGTTGGTACAGTAGGATTTACCGTTATTGTTGATATTACAGGAGTCGAGGCATTAAGTAATGCATTATTAGCAAGATAGGTTGCCCGAACATCCATTAGCCCGTAGATAGGTGCCGAGCCCATCCCGCTTCCTGTTGCTATTGTCAAAGCATTTTGAAATTGTGTATACGTGTATAGAAAATTTTGGTCTGTCTGAACAAGCGGATCTATTGCTGTTCGTATAAGACCAATCAAGTTTTTGTAATCCCCATTCAGAAAGTTCTCTGCATTTAAGGTGCGCATATGAGCAAGATACATGCGCTTATACATAGGCGTTGAGAGTAAGTTGCGAATTAGCGGCCAGCCGGCGTCATTGATATGAAGTTCGGGTGTCATGGATTGCATCTGAGCCAACGTGAGCTGAGATATTCCAGACATTGTAAATCCGCCGTAACTCATATTAACATCCCAAACGGTAGGAATCCACTGCTGTTGATGATTTCGATAGAGGTAATAATTCTGTTTAAAAGCTCCCGAATAACTATCAAGATTTACTAATACATTATTATAGGCAAGCATCCATAATACTCGATCTATGTCGAGAATGCTGTTTATAGCTGTAGTATGATTATTTAATGTATCACAGAAATCAATCAGATTTTCCCAACCATGATCCGACTGTATTTCATAACTGTTATAGTATTGTGTAGAGTCTTGTGAAATATATAATAAACTGCTACCTGTTGAACCCGGCCCGGCATTTGCCGGATTACATTTCACGAAAGTTCCGCATGAAGAGTAATAATGATTTTCGATAAAACGGTTGCCAATATCTTCGGAATTGGTATACAACCCATGAAAATTACCATTGATATATACCTTGGCATAATTACAACGCGGCGCATCCATGTAATTTCGAAGAACAGAATAAGAAGAAACCTCCCTGATAAAAGAAGCGTCACTAAAGCCGTTGCCTAATTTTATGTCTTTGTACCCTTGATAATCCTGGTTGACCAAATAATCCAATTTAAGATGAAACGGGTTTTTGGTACGCGTCGGACTATATGAACTATTGCCTTTGTACTTAATACCAACTCCTGTGTAAGAGGCCCCATTTATTATTACCATATCGGCTTCATAATATGTCTCCGAAGGAACATTGGCATCCAATATTGCATCCCAATTAGTTGCCGAAAAAAATATCTCAATCTGCTGTATGCTATCGACATCATAAAAAGTATCTTGCCCTTTAACAAGATTAGCACAACAAAATAGTACGACACTAAGTATAAGCTTTCGTAACATACTGGTGAATTTAGACCAATTTAGTGAATTAACAATGCGGCTTTGACGTATTGTATTCCAAAAGGTTTATCGTCCTGCCATTTTTACCATAAAGGGCTCCTCGAAAGAAGCTCCTATTGGAATGGATTCCCCGGCAATCTGAATGGTTTTATTCCTGACAGATTCTACCCGACTGAATGGTATGATAAATGATCGATGAACTCTAATGAAGTCCGTAGCAGGCAGCTTATCCAGCATTGCTTTCATGGTCATTCGGACAACTACTGTTTTTTTGTCCTGCAGATGAACCTTTAAATAATCTCCCAAGCCTTCAATGTAAAGTATTTCCTGCAAAGCAATTTTCACCAAGCTATAGTCAGCACGAATGAAAATAAATTTCTCTTTTTCTCCTTCTGATACCGACTGATTTTTAAAATCAAAATAATCTTTAGCACGATTAACCGCTTGCAAAAATCTAGACTCCTCTATTGGCTTCAATAGGTAATCAATTGCCTGCAGCTCGTAACTTTCCACTGCAAACTCCCTGTGTGCTGTGGTAAATATGACCATTACTTCCTGAGGAATAGATTTTAATAAATCTATTCCGGAAACTGATGGCATTCGAATATCAAGGAAGAGTAAGTCGACAGGGAAGCGCTTTAAATGCCGGATAGCTTCTGTAGGTTGCGTAAAAGTCCGCTGCAACTCTATAAAATCTGTTTTAGCGCAAAACTCTTTTATTATATCAAGCGCAAGTGGCTCATCGTCTACTGCTATGGCGCGAATCATGATAAATTAATATGCAATGAAATTGAATACTGATCAGGAGTTTCGGAAATCGTCAACAAATACTTACCGGAGTACATTAACTCCAACCGTTCTTTTGCATTTCCAACTCCGATTCGCTCCGATGGAATATCCGTTAAATTCACAATGTCGTTTTTGACATCAAACTGTATCGAGTTTTCTGTGAAAAACAACTTTATTTTAATTTCCGAATTTTTCTCAGGATTAGACCCATACTTAAAAGCATTCTCCACGAATGGTAACAATAATAGTGGAGCTATTGAAAGTCCGCCTGATGATTCTTGCTGGTCAAAAACAACCTTTGTCTTTTCTGTCAATCGTAATTTTTGCAACTCAATATAATTAGTCAAATGTTCTACTTCATTTGATAATAGTACCTTATCTTCTTGTGCATCACTTATTACATATCGCATCAAACCGGATAGCTTAACAATAGCAGGAGCAGTTTGATCTGATTTTTTATACGCGAGTGAGTAGATGCTATTTAATGTATTAAATAAAAAATGAGGGTTGATCTGAGCTTTAAGATACGATAATTCTGCAGTCACTTTTTCATCTTCTGCTTCAGAAAGTCTTTTGGTAATCCGCAAATACATGGAGGTAAGTAATACCATTATTCCCATTAAAAATATCTGCATTTCAAAAAACGAAAAATGGGCTAGTCTGTTTTTTGAAAAATACTTTGCCTTACCGCCATGATGTGAATGTCCTACATGTAAATTTTTAGTGCCTTCAAATAAATGATCACTCTCCGGAATAATTACCAATAAAATCATTAGTAACGCAATTATTCCGTAATAGATCAAGTATTTTTTTCTAAAGTAGTACCTTGGGACTAGAAAATAATAATTGAGGTAGTAAATAGTAACAAAATAAATTGCGGAAAGCAGGTATGGAATGTAAACGAAAAAAGGTAGATTGTCAGAATGATCGTGTCGCGGAGAAGGCGAGAAAAAGACCGGAAAGGCAAGGAATAGCAACCACAGAAAACTGTGTAGAGCAATCTTACTAAGGCAGAATTTACAATTCTTAATCACGTTACAAATATGGCAAATTCACGGGAAGACGATTGATTTTTGAGATGATGGCAAGAGTTGTAGAG
>JBEGUX010000304.1:0-6431 GCA_041178685.1 Bacteroidota bacterium | reverse complement strand
GCTGCTGCAGCTGCTGAGTTGGTGAAGCAGTTGAAAGGTGAAGTCGCAGGGTTTGCGTTTGTTGTCGGACTCGACTTCTTACATGGTAAGACTTCGATTGCGCCGTACAGTCAAGAAGTTTACACAGTTGTTAACTATTAATACTATTCTTTATGGATTTCGGTAGTACTGAAAATCAAACAATGATCGCTGAGACAGTTCGGAAGTTTGCAGAAGTAAATATTCGTCCGCACGTTATGGAATGGGACGAGCAGCAGCATTTCCCCAAGGAATTATTCCATAAGATGGGTGAGCTCGGATTGATGGGTATTCTGGTTCCTGAAGAGTATGGCGGCGCAGGTCTTGGTTATTACGAATACATGACCGCAATTATTGAAGTTGCTAAAGTTTGCGGTTCCGTTGGTTTGTCAATGGCGGCGCATAATTCACTTTGTACCGGACACATCTTAATGTTTGGAAACGAAGCGCAGAAACAAAAGTATCTTCCAAAGCTTGCTAGTGGCGAATGGATTGGTGCCTGGGGATTAACTGAAGCTAATACCGGATCTGATGCGATGCGCATGCAATGTGTGGCTAAAAAAGATGGTGATCATTGGGTAATCAACGGAACGAAAAATTGGATTACCCATGGTATCAGTGGTGAAGTGGCGGTGGTATTGGCACGCACCGGTGATTTATTGGATTCGCACGGAATTACTGCTTTCATCGTTGAGAGAGGAACGCCGGGCTTCAAAGCCGGTAAGAAAGAGAATAAGTTGGGAATGCGTTGTTCGGAAACAGCGGAGATGATCTTTGACGATTGCCGTATTCACGAAAGTCAGGTTTTGGGAAATGTTGGCGATGGATTTATTCAGTCGATGAAAATCCTTGATGGTGGTCGAATTTCTATTGCTTCTTTGGCTCTTGGAATTGCAAAAGGAGCCTTCGAAGCTGCATTGAAATATTCAAAAGAGCGCCAGCAGTTCGGCAAACCGATTTCAGAATTCCAGGCCATTGGTTTCAAATTAGCCGATATGGCAACTAAAATTGAAGCGGCTGAATTACTTACCCAGCAGGCTGCCTATTTGAAGAATAATGGCCAAAAATGCACGAAACAAAGCGCTTTTGCCAAATATTACGCCTCTGAGGTGTCTGTTCAGGTAGCTACAGAAGCCGTTCAGATTTTTGGCGGTTATGGATATACGAAAGATTTTCCGGCAGAGAAGTATTACCGGGACTCCAAGCTTTGCACTATCGGGGAGGGCACTTCGGAAATTCAGAAACTGGTCATTTCCAGAGAAATTCTGAAGTAAATTTTGGTAAAATCAGAAAAAACAGTACTTTTGCCGTCCCATCAGGGAAATCTATATCATGATTATCGTACCTATCAAAGAAAACGAGCCAATCGATAAAGCGCTCAAGAAGTTCAAGAAGAAATTCGAACGTACCGGAGTTATCCGTGAATTGCGTCGTCGCCAGACCTTTGAAAAGAAGTCGGTTACGCGCCGTCAGCAAGTGCTTCGTGCTCGCTACCGCGACATGATGCAGCGCACGGAAGTTATGTGATTTTAACATTGATATAGGCAACCAGATTGCCTATATTTACGTTAACATAATCTCAATACGAGATGAACGTTAACGAAAAATATTAGTCCGGAGAGGAGTGTACGAAAGTTCACTCCTCTCTTTTTATTTACTACCATGTCTGTTCCAACTTTTCTCCAGTATATAAAATTTGAAAAGCGTTTTTCGCCCAATACGGTTACGGCTTACCAGAACGATCTTGAGCAGTTTTTTCATTATACGGAAAAGCAGTATGAAATTACGGATGCCTCAGAAGTGCAACACAGTATTGTACGTTCCTGGATTGTGCAGTTGATGGAGGAAGGAATTTCAACACGCTCCATCAACCGTAAGATTACCTCCCTGAAAACCTATTATAAGTTCCTGCTTCGCCGGCAAGAGGTCAAATCCAATCCGATGTTAAAAGTGCAGGCGCCCAAAACATCAAAGCGACTGCCCGTTTTTGTGGATCAGCAGAAAATGGAGTTGCTGTTTACTGCGGTGGATTTTGGCGAAGGTTTCGAGGCTGAACGGGATCGATTACTCTTGGAGTTATTGTATGCTACAGGCATGCGTCTTTCAGAACTAATTGGAATTAAGGACGTTGATGTTGACGTGTACGCTGCACAGTTGAAAGTGCTCGGTAAACGAAATAAAGAGCGGATAATTCCGTTTTCAGTTAAGCTGAAAGAAATGATCAAAAATTACACTCGCCTTCGTTCGAAAGAATTCGGTAATACTTTGGCCTTTTTTGTCACGGATAAAGGGAAACCGCTTTATCCGAAATTCGTATACCGTATAGTGCATCGGAGATTGGGAGAGGTGACAACCTTAGAGAAACGAAGTCCACACATTCTGCGTCATACGTTTGCTACACATATGCTCAATAACGGTGCTGATATTAATAGCGTAAAAGAATTACTTGGTCATGCGAATTTGAGTGCAACACAAGTGTACACGCACAATACGATCGAAAAGTTAAAAGAAGTCTATAAACTCGCCCATCCAAGGGCCTAAAAATGAAACACTATGAAAATTACTGTCCAGTCTATCCATTTTGATGCAGACCGCAAATTGATCGATTTCATTCAGGAGAAGGTCGATAAAATGATTACATTTTATGATAATATTCTTGGAGGAGAGGTTTTTTTGAAGCTCGATAAGTCCAGTGACGCTAAGAACAAGATTGTTCAGATTAAATTGCAGATTCCCGGCAACGATATCATAGTAAGCGAACAGTGCCGCACGTTTGAAGAAGCTACAGATCTTTGCATGGACTCTTTGTCGCGCAAAGTGAAGCGCCACAAAGAGCGCACACGTGGTATCTGATAGTCTATTTATCAGTCATATTTTTTTCTGATTAATCCATTGGTAGTATTCCGGACTGATGTTGCTGCATATTTGTAAACTGGTATTTCGTGCAATAGTTGTAGCCATCTTGGTTAGTAACCATTTTGTTACAGCATCGCCCTCTCATCAGTTAGTGCGCAAAACAGTCATTTCCTGGAAGGATACGACTTCGATGCAATTTTTATACGACCCAACTTTCTTTTCAGAGGGTTGGGATACGCTTGGGCAAGTCAGGTTTTGGAAAGAGGTGATTAACCTGACCGGTGACACTTGCATTATTAATATTGCCAGTTGTCGCAAGCCCATTCAAAAGGTTTCTCGTACGTCTTGGCATAGTCAATCTGAAACAGAGAAGATCTGTTTCAAAGACAGCTTATGCTCGGTAAATTGTTTAAGTCCGGGTACAGAGCTTTTTGTTACTGCCGGCAAAGGCGAATTTTATGAAGTAAAGAAAACGTTCCCTTTGATCAGCACAGCAATTCGTGTATTTGATCAGAACGATTGCGATCCGTGGTATGCACAAACAATTTTACTTATTGAAAGTCCGGGAAAATTAAAGACAAAATCTTCTGTTGGAGCTTCAGGGCCATTTCAATTAATGCCGTCCGTTGCACGTCGCTTTGGTTTGACCGTAAATAAGTACCGTGATGATCGTTCAGATATTGAAAAGTCGGCAAAGGCAGCAGCGCGTCTAATTAAGACAACGTGTATTCCCTATATCCGAAGTTTTTTGGATGAAAAAAATGTGAGTTACAAGGAAACAGATCTTTGGTTTCGGCTACTAGTACTGCATGCGTATCATGCCGGAGCCGGAAATGTACGCTGTGTCATCAATACAATTAATCCTAGTCAGGGTGGAATAGGCTTAATACAGCAGGTCTGGCAAACCACCTGCGGAGGATTTAAAAACGAGTCGCAAAACTACTCACAGATCGCATTGGCGTATATTGCCAATTTTGATGAGTTGATAGGAATGGATGATGATACTGTGTACTTGGTGCGTGGCGATAAACTATTACACGAATATTACAGGTTTAGGAAATCGATGAAGCCTTATGAAGCTTTCGAGTACATGCAGCAGACATTGTTGACCTACGAAAAAGATTTTATCGATGAGATGATTCCGTATGATGATTTTATGATTCGTGTTGAAAAAATTCGAAAGGAGTTTGAACGAATTGCAGATCAAGTGAAATTCATGAACCAGGATGTTGTCCTAAAGCAATATCCGGCTGGGGAGGATCATATTATTAAGTTGTCCAATGAGTTGACAAAGCGCCGCCGCTATGACGATGCTGTTCGGCTTTTACGTTTGAATTTAACCTTGCATCCAGGTTCAAAAGATATTGCAGATACACTTGCCCGCAACTACAGGTTAATGGGTGATCCTGCCGCTGCCAACGAAGTATTGCGTCGCGTCGAGAAGTAGAGTACATTGTGAACGAATATTGGATAGTCGTATTGTTTACTACAGCTTTCTCGTATTTTTGTCTAAATGTTGACCTTCCGCACGCAACTTTTCTTTGTTCAGTTTTATTTAGCTGGCTTACTTTTGAGCGGTAATTTATTTGCTGCTGATTATTTACCTGTAAGCTACTACTGGAATTTTGAACAGCCGGACACGTCATCTTATTGGATCAATTCGGTTACGCGGACATCAGCGGATGGAAATTTTTATTCGCATACCGACGTAAATCAGCCGTATGGAATTGGATTTAAATCTTCGGTTCCCGGTGGAACTGGTACTCATTCCATGGTTAGTACTTTATCTTTCCGATTACGCTCTTCCGCTATTTCGGCAACACCTAAAGTTGTTTTTTCCATAGAGCTAAACGGAGAATCTGTGTATTGGAACAGTTTGGATTTAGCAGATCGATTACAGAAACAAGATGAATGGGTTGCATTCAAGGACTTGCAGCAAATTATTCCTGCTGAATATACCTCGTCCTCGTATAAGTTTGTTTGCTACGTTTGGAATGCCGACGGTTTGGCGAGTGTAGATATTGATGATTTTCAGATTTCGTTTGAGCCTTTACCCAATCGTAGTTTTTTACCTGCATTGAATACGGCAATCGCTGTCGCGCAAGGTGAATTCATTGATTTGTATCGTGGGCCTTTCTTTTTGCTACAGTTCGATAAAATTAATGGGCAATGCAGATTGGTGGAAAAAGATTATGAAACCGTTTTCGATGGTATTTATTTATTCAAAGAATTGCGCGGTGCGAAAGGAAAGGATCAGCAGCAACAATGGTCGACATTTTTAACGTATCAAGGCGATTCGCTTTCTGAAGACGGTCAAGTATTTAAGTTTGGTTGCAGAGGCGTCTCAACTGCTGAATTAATGCTGGTTATTCCTCGTGATGGTCGTTCTGTCGGATTTAATTTTTCCTATACAGCTACGCAGTCAATTAAACTCGAAAGATTAAGTATTGTACTGTGCGCAAAAATTCCATTGACGAAAATCTATACCGGCCAGGGAAATGTGCAGGAGGCTGGGTTTTATGAGGAGTATTGGTTGAATAAGGAAGGCTTAACTTGGTCAACAAAAAATTCCGATTGGAGTATCTACCACCCCGAAAAGGTAAGTTCTCTTCAGTATGACTATTTGAAGAATATACTTTGGGTGAATGCTGATTATTCCGGTGATCATCCACTATTGTATTGGCCGGAAGGTATTACTGCAAAAAATTATCGCGTCGATCGTTCGTATTCTCAGTTAACTCCCGGCGAAAAGTTGAGATGTTCTTTTTTACTAACCCGGAAAGATGGAGACTTGCCTTTGCCGCGTTTTTTAGATGCACGTGATGGAAGAGAAGCTGTTTTGATTTTTACTGAACATGCTGATTACACTTCTATCCGTTCTAATCGAGCTGTTTATTATGGCGCTGATACAATTAGTAATGTACAGTCTTCTATCGGCGGTTTTGCCGGACATCATATTCCGGTAACTAAATCTGTTTTTTATTCTAATCCTGATAAGATAGATTTTTCAAAGCGTGCCGGATTTATTCAAGGCGAGATTGATAATGTGAGTAGTACAGAAGGTTTCAGGCAGTTTCTTTCTGATCTTCAGGCAGAGGGTAATGAAATTGCGTTGCATACTCCTGATCATTACACGAGCAATAGTTCGGTTTTAAGTGAATCATTTGAAAAAATGAGTGAGCTTTTTCGGCTAAAATCCTGGATAGATCATGGTTATGATAACGCTAAAAAGAGTAATCGTGAAGATCTCGTATGTGATGGATTTATGAAAGGCTCACCGCTCTACCTGGAACCTCTATTCACAACGTATGGCGTTAAGAATCTTTGGAACTGTTTTTACGAAGATTCATCGTTATACGAAATGGTGACCTTCAATTCAGAGTTGGTTACTCCGCATCCTGCCTTTGGATTTTCCTACCCAAGACCTGTAAACTGGGAGCATTTTTCAGTTAGTGGTAATTTCCGGCATTTACGTACGACGTGCACATTGGCTCCGCAAGATGGCTCGATATGGGATTTTTTATTGGGTGAAAAGCGGCTTGAATTTTTAGTGAAGA